>WTHW01000130.1 GCA_011526395.1 Alphaproteobacteria bacterium | reverse complement strand
AAGGCCACGATGCTTCTTTTTTGTCATGAGCGCAAAACGCTAAAAGGCTAAATTCTTACCCGAAGACCGAAAAAGAAAAATCCTGATAATGAGGTTGGCAAAACAGTCACGGGTCCGTCAACAGCTTTTTGCAACCGGTTGCAAAGCTTTTCACAAAATGGCCAATGACGACTAAAATAAAATCACCGAAAAGCCAGAATGAGATAAAGGAGGCTAAAGCGGAATTTTTACCGCTTCTCCATGCTTAGCTGATTGGACCGCGCAATCAGCAATGACAAGCGCATTTAGACCATCTTGACCTGTTGGTATATCTGGCTTGTCGCCTGTAATCATTGAAATAAACGCATCAATCTCATTTGCATAGGCTGCCACATAACGGGTCATGAAAAAGTCGTGAAGAGGCACAGTCTGATAGCCTGTTTGATTTGCAATTTCTATATTCACTGGACGTTCATTATGCGCTTGTACCATGCCATCTGAGCCATGGACTTCTATCCGCTGGTCATAGCCATATACCGCGCGACGTGAATTTGAAATTGTAACCTGACGGCCATCTTTCCAGGAGAGAATCGCAGATGCACTGTCAAAGTCACCTAAATTTGCAATATCAGGATCAGTCAGAACTGACCCGTTAGCCATAATTGATTCTGGCAAGCTGCCCATCAAAAATACCGCCATATCAATATCATGAATCATCATATCGCGAAAAATACCGCCAGAGCGTTTGATGTAATCAGCAGGTGGAGCAGCAGGATCGCGCGATATAATTACCCCCATTTCAGGCGTTCCTATCTGGCCATTATCAATTGCCGCTTTTAACGCCATAAAATGGGGATCAAAGCGACGATTAAAACCCACCATGAGATTGGTATTCGTTTTTGTTACCACATCCAAACATGCTCGGACACGTGCCGCATCTAAATCAATTGGTTTCTCGCAGAATATGGCCTTACCATTTTTGGCAAATAACTCAATCTGATCGGCATGGAGATCTGTAGGTGTGCATAAAATAACAGCGTCAATGCTACTATCATGGGCAATTTCATCTATGGAAGCTGGACTGCCCCCAAAGCGATTCACAACAGATCGCATGGCCCCCTCAACAGGATCATAAACCGCTGCAAGTTCGGCGATGTCATTGCTTGCAATCGCCCTTGCATGAACCTGACCGATACGGCCTGCTCCTAATATCGCAAGTCTTATTTTCACATTTTTTCTCCTTGTATTAGCTCCACTAAACTACGACATAAATGGAAATTTCTGGACCTTTCTCTTTAGTTTACACTGAATAAATCTGCTCTTTCAAGAAAACCATTGAACCTATCAGATGATACAACGCAGTCTGTCGAGGTGACAGCTAGCGGAATAAATGACCCAGATTTCTAACACAAGCTTCGATGGGAAGAGGCACATAAGCTAGCCTTCTGACTTTACAAAAGCAGAGTCAACTCAGCCTCTCCTCTTTAGTTTAAGAATATTGACTAAGTAAAAATATGCGGATAATGAGTGTCCGTTTTTGTGTCCGTTGCCATTTGGAAATGTTGGAAATATGGCACACACAGCTTTTTTTATTTTGTGGTTGACCTTGTGAATATCATGAGATAAACACGACGAAACCTTAGGGTTTATGCGGAGAGGTGGCAGAGCGGTTGAATGCACCGGTCTTGAAAACCGGCATGGGTTTATAGCCCATCGAGGGTTCGAATCCCTCCCTCTCCGCCATTATTTTTTTCCAAAATTTCCGATTATAGTAAATGGCTCAAAAACACGCAGACAAAATCCGTTGTTTTGGTGGTAAGCCCGGCCAAGAGCTGTATGCCGCTTATCATGATGAAGAATGGGGTGTCCCTGTTTATGATGATAAGGTGCTGTTTGAGATGCTGTGCCTAGAAGGCGCACAAGCTGGGTTGTCGTGGGAGACTGTCCTGAAAAAACGAGCGGGCTATCGCGCGGCCTATCATGGGTTTGATATTGATAAAATCATCGCCATGACAGATGAGGCGTTAGAAGCTCTGCGATATGATGATGGGATTGTCAAAAACCGTTTGAAAATATATTCAGTACGTAAAAATGCTTTTATATTCAGACAGATACAGCAAGAATTTGATAGTTTTTCAAATTACTTATGGGGGTTTGTGGAGGGCAAACCTATTTTGAATAGATGGGAAGACCATCAGCAGGTGCCAGCCAATACAAGCTTGAGTGATGCCATTTCAAAAGATTTGAAAAAGCGTGGTATGAGCTTTGTTGGCTCAACGATTATTTATGCCTATCTGCAAGGGGTGGGTGTGGTGAATGACCATCTGACTAGCTGTTGGTGTTTTGATAAGGACAGATAGGCTAGCGTGATGACGCGGAACGCAAGCTGTCATCCTGAATAGATTGATAGAGCGCGAATTCATCAATCACAGGTGTGCCAAGTGCTTGTTCAAAGGCTGTTTTGCTGGCGGTGGCATGATGTGTCTGTGTGGCATCATCCCCCAAATTAGACTGGAAAATGCCGGCGGCACTAACGGGCAGAAAATCTTCATAAATGATAGGTGTGATAGCAAGCTGTTGTCCGTCTTTGGTGATGATGGCGCTATCATCTTTGGCGCATTCAGGCGCATCAAAGCGGAAATAGGCAAGCCCGTCTTCATGTAGCTGTGCCCATTCATCAGGAAAGGCTGTGAAGATATCTGATAGGGCTTGCTGGTAGGCATCTGCATTTGAGCCATCGGCCGCAGGGGTAATGGTCGCGCGCACCTTGTTCAAAAGGCTATCGTAAAGCGCCCTGCCCTTAGGCGTTAAGGCAATGCCGCGTTGTTCAATTTCACCAAAGCGGGCTGTGTGGCCACTTAAGCCGTCACTATCAAGGAAAGTCACATCCTCTTTGAGGGCTTTAAAGCTTGTCTGGCGCAAGAGGATAGGGCAATGGCGCGCAGGTGGCCCCTCAATCACAGCCTTTGCCGGCAGGTTTGAGTCTATCATAGCGCGCTGGGCTGTATCTATGTCGAGTGTGCGGGGCGTTAGGTGATTGATATGTGGCCCTGTGAATGAAACGACATCTGCGATAAGGCGGTGGGCGTCATGTAATTTTTGATATAAAGCCTCATTGACGCGCGCCTTTCCTGTCCACCGAAATGTTTCTAGCACTTCTGAGACAAAGCTGTCTGCGTCTGATTTTGTAAGGCCGCCCTCTTCTTCTGCTTTGTTTGTCAGCATGATGGCTTGACTTGTGAAAATCTGGCGGGATTGTAATAGCTCTTCTGCTGAGTGACGTAACTCTTCATCCTCAATCATCTCAAGGCGCAAAAGAGATGTGAACACCCGAAACGGGTTTTGTGCCAATGCATCGCGCTCAATGGGGCGAAAGGCTGTGGAATGAACGGGGATGCCTGCGCTTCCTAGATCATAATAGCTGACAGGATACATGCCCATAATCTTAAAAATACGCCCGATCATGGCAAGTTCATCAGCTGTGCCAACACGAATGGCGCCGTGACGCTCTTCTGAGAGGCGCGCGCTATCCTCATCTGCCATTGAATGATGTGCCAAAATATCCTGATTGGTCTGTTTCACAATATCAATTAAGTCGCCATAAGCTGGCACTTCGGCGCGGTACATTTGTGACATGGCGCTTGAGAAATGTGAGCGAATGGTATCTGGCGAGACAAAATTAGGCATAGGCTTAAGACCAATAACGAGCATTTTTCGAATAATAGGACTTTATAAGCTTAACGAAGATGATTAGATATACAAAGAGACAATTTTACACCATGTGGGAGCGTAACAATGAAGGCAATTGGATATCAGAAGGCTGGTCCTATCACTGAGGCAAATTCGTTAGTTGATATTGATGTGCCAGTGCCAGAGTTACGGCCACATGATGTGTTGGTGCAGGTAAAAGGTATATCCATTAACCCTGTGGATTCGAAGATTCGCACAAATGTTAGCCCTGAGAGCGGTTATAAGGTTATAGGCTATGATGCTTGTGGGACGATCACAGCTGTGGGTGCAGATGTAACTGGGTTTCAGGTTGGTGATGATGTGTTTTATGCTGGCGATTTAACGCGCCCCGGCACCAACAGCGAGTTTCACGCAGTTGATGCGCGCATCATTGGCAAAAAGCCGCAATCATTGGATTTTGATGAAGCTGCTGGCATCCCGCTGACAGCGATCACAGCATGGGAATTATTGTTTGATTGCATGCGTTTGGTCGAAAATGGTGAGGATGGCAAATCAATTTTGGTGCTTGGCGGTGCTGGCGGTGTTGGATCAATTTTGATCCAGCTTGTCAAAAAGCTGACAAAGGCAACTGTTATTGCAACAGCATCACGTGATGAAACACGCCAGTGGGTCACAAAAATGGGAGCTGATCATGTGATTGACCATAGCCAGCCTCTTGCCCCGCAAATGCAAGCGCTTGGGATTATGCCTGATTATATTGCCTCGCTTCGTGGCACTGCTCAGAATTGGGAAGAGATGTGCGCGATGATTGCGCCGCGTGGGCATATGGCGCTG
>WTHW01000188.1 GCA_011526395.1 Alphaproteobacteria bacterium | reverse complement strand
GGCGGGCATTTATCCTTTGAATGGCCACTTGAGGCGATCTGGTCAGCCTCTATTGAAGGGGTTGCCGATGATACGGTGGAATTAGCACAGCCAATTATCCTAAATGATCTTGTCTATGCGATTGGCGCAGATGGTTATTTGCATGCATTTGATGCCGCAGATGGACAACCTCGCTGGTCGCGTATTATTGAGGTGCTAAGTGATGAGCCTTGGGCAGGTGTTGTGGGCGGATTAGCTGGTGATGATAATCATCTTCTTGCACATGCTGGCAGTTATGATTTGGTTTCACTATCGCCTGAGACGGGCGATTTGATCTGGTCTGTGACACATGATGAAAGACTAAAAGGCGGCCCAACTTTGCTGTCTGATGAAGCTGTCATGGTCACAGATATCAACAGCCATGTATATGTATATGATCTAGAAACTGGCACGCCGTTTTGGGAACGCTCAGGCCAATCATCCAATACAGTTGTGTTTGGCGCACCTGCGCCTGCTTTTGCAGGCTCAGAAGTTGTAATCGCTGGCTCAGCTGGCGAGGTATCTGTTTATGATGCCGCAACAGGTGACTTATTTTGGGCAGATAGTCTTGCGAGCTTTAATCCACGCACGCCCTTACAAGAGCTTGGGGATGTAAGAGCGCATCCTATTCATGATGGCAAACTCATCTTTGTTGTATCTCAATCAGGAAGAATGGTTGCGTATCAGGCATCAACAGGTATTGATATTTGGGAACAAGCCTTAACATCTATCGAGATGCCATGGGTCGCTGGTGATACGATTTATGTGGTAACAATTGATGGGCGCTTATATGCGTTACGCAGAAATGATGGCAAAGCGCGCTGGTCTGTTGAATTGCCGGGTGCGTTACCAGAAAATATGATTGCATCAGAGACAGTGCCGCGTTACACAGCGCCTATCGTATTATCAAATAATGTTTTTGTCATTGGACGTAGTGGCACTGGTTATGTGTTTGATGCACAAACTGGTAGCGCCATCTCAGAGTTTTCACTAGACGGGTCAGTGACAACATCCCCTATTTCAGCCCAGAATATGATGGTTATATTAAATAATCAGGGCAAATTGAGTGTGTATCGTTAAAAAACCATGGTTTCAATTGCTATCGTAGGTCGACCCAATGTTGGGAAATCGACACTTTTTAATCGTCTAACAGGACGTCAGCACGCGATTGTTGACAATCAGCCTGGTGTGACGCGTGACAGGCGCGAAGGCGATGCCACATTGGCAGCTATGTCTTTTAAGCTGATTGATACTGCCGGACTAGAGCAAGCGAAAGATGGAACGCTTGCCGCCCGCATGCGCGCGCAGTCAGAAAGAGCGATAGAGCTAGCTGACATTATTTTGATGGTCATTGATGCAAGAGCAGGCTTGTTGCCTGATGATCATTTCTTTGCGCGTCAACTCCGTAAAGCAAACCGTCCAGTGGTGTTGTTGGCAAATAAATGTGAAGGCAAGCAAGGTGATTTAGGTGCTGCTGAAGCATGGGAGCTTGGCCTTGGTGTGCCAGTCCCTGTGTCTGCCGCGCATGGCGAGGGTCTTGTTGATTTGCATGATGCCATCATGGATGAGGCAGAAAAATTAGGGCTTACAGCTGCGTTGTTTGGTGAAGAAGATGCTGAACAGGACGAAGCGCCAGAAGATGATGAAATCATCGATGATGAAGATGGGCCAGAGGTATGGGTTGAAGGTGACGAGGAAGCACCATTGTCACTTGCCATTATTGGCCGCCCAAATATGGGTAAATCCACACTTGTAAATACGCTATTGGGCGAAGACCGCTTACTTACGGGGCCAGAAGCAGGCATTACAAGAGATTCTATCGCTTTGCCATTTTCCTATATGGGACGTGATTTTAAATTAGTCGATACTGCAGGTATCAGAAGACAAGCACGTGTTGTTGATGCCGTCGAAAAATTGATGGTCAATGATGCAGAGCGCGCGATTCAATATGCACAGGTTTGTGTGTTAATGCTTGATGGGCGCCAGCCTCCACATAAGCAAGATATGGCAATCGCACGCCATGTCGCAAATGAGGGAAGGGCACTTGTGATTGCCGTGAATATGTGGGATGCGGTTGAAGATAAACAAGCAGCCCTCGAGCAAATATACGATCGTCTTGAAACATCACTTGCACAATTACGCGGCGTGCCAGTCATTCCAATCTCTGGGATGCATGGCAAGAATCTTGATAAATTATTCAGAGCCATATTATCCATTCAACGTGTCTGGAATACGCGGATTTCAACTGGCCGTTTGAATAGATGGCTTGAGCCAATGCTTGAGGCGCATCCACCACCATTGGTGCAGGGGCGCAGGCTTCGTATCAGATATATGACTCAAGTGAAATCAAGGCCGCCAACTTTTGCACTATTCGTTAGTCGTCCAGCTGACCTGCCAGATCATTATCTGCGCTATTTGGTTGGTGGTTTGCGTGCTGACTTTGGCCTTGATGGTATTCCTGTTCGTATGGTTATGCGTAAAGGTAAAAACCCGTACGCATAGCATTATTGCGCGGCCATTACGCTTGCCATACTTGCCTCAAGATGTGATATCAACGCTTCCAATAATCCTGTAACTTCGCGCACAGCATGTGGACTGTAACGGTGATTATTGGTGCAATATAAGGCGCGGTTTATTTCAATTTGCAAACTGTAATGACGTCCTGTGCGGTGCCCATAATTGCGTGTGATATACCCCCCTGCATAAGGGTAATTCCACCCAAAGCTATAATCTGTATCTTTCATGAACGCATCAATGATAGCGCGGTACTGATGCGGTAGCGTCACACCATGATCATCTCCAAATACAAAATCAGGCAATGGCTTGCTGCTTGTATTATCTGGCATAGAGTGGATATCTACTAGAAGGCAACCATCCTTAGCAGTAGATAATGTCTCAGCGAGCCTGTCATGGTAGGGGGTATAAAAACGCGAAACTAGTTCTCTTGCAAAAGATAAAGGTAGCTTTTCATCATAAAGCGCTTGTCTTTGTGCCGATAATCGCGGCATGACACCATACCCCGCTGTCACATAAGGTGCATAATCTGGAGATGTTGTAATGCTCTTAATATCACCATCATACATGGCTGGATCCAACGCATCGGATGGTCTGTTTAAATCAATGATCCCTCTTGCCAGATTGGCAAGAATGACAGGGCGACTATCGTTGTGAAGTGATGTTGCTATCAAGGATGTTGCTGTATCTTCAAGAGAGCGAAACTTCATTAAATGAGTTTCATCCAAAGACAAGACATCATTTGGATAGCAGATGCCGCCATGCGGCGCTGATATAATGATTTGCGCTTTGGTCTCAGCTGGCATCATCGTGAAGGACGCAATTTCGTCTAGCGGCAAATGCTGACTTTGCAATAACTGCGTGTCTTGTTGTTTGAAAGTGATGCGGCGTCTCATATTGTTTGTGATAGCAGATATGATGTTTTGCTCAAATGCCAATCTTTTTGTTTATATGTATCAACTGCACATTATTTTCATTGACAATCAAAGGTGTGATGGCCTATCTACAAGCCCTGACTGATGGTCATGGAGCGTTAGCTCAGCGGGAGAGCACCACGTTGACATCGTGGGGGTCACTAGTTCGATCCTAGTACGCTCCACCATCTGGTCTTTTTCAATTCAGCGCCTTTTGGCGCTGTTTTGCTTTTCGCTACTTATCCGACCAAACAGCAAATTCATTGCCAGACGGACAGCAGAAATGAAAGCGTCTTCCGCCTGGAAAATCAAAAATATCCTTTTTAATTACGCCGCCAGATAACGTGATTTTATCTAGTGTTTTTTCTAGTTCAGCTGAGTAAAAAATAATTAATGCAGCGCCTGTATCACTATCAGATGCCATGTCACTACGGTAAAAACCGCCTTCAATTCCATTGCGATTAAAGGCGGTATAATCAGGCCCAAAGTCGCTAAATTTCCATCCGAATACATCTGTAAAAAATGCTTTTGTCTTCTCTAGCTCACAAGCTGGAAATTCAACATAATCAATCATTTCATGTTGAATTGACATCACTTTGCCTCTTGCTCTGCTTTTGCACGCCTGCGCCCCTCATATAATTTATACAAGGTTTCTAACAATTCTTCGTCCATGGTGGCGAATATGGCACTTCCAGCTTCATC
Organism: Alphaproteobacteria bacterium; assembly: GCA_011526395.1. GTDB lineage: Bacteria > Pseudomonadota > Alphaproteobacteria > Puniceispirillales > Puniceispirillaceae > UBA685. Next base: position 393 of record WTHW01000188.1, on the reverse strand, counting down.
TTGCTCAAATGTTAATCTCATAAGCTCTGTGAAGCCAGTCAAATTGCCTGGAGCATCCAAATCATGGTCGCTCAGTAATTTATCACATTTGACAAATATCGCCTCGATCATGTGGTCAAGCTGTTGAGGAGAGGGGTTTTCCATATCCAATATATACCTTTAAGAGTCGTTGTCAGAAATGGCCGGCAAAATATGCGTGCCATCATCATCTAATTCTAATTGCCAAGTCGCTGTTACAGCTGACATAGGTAGCTCATCATATAGATGAGGGAATAATTGCCCGCCTCGTGATGCTTCCCATTTAATATCTAGCTGTCTTGTGTCAACCTGAACAAAGGTAAGCCCTGTTTGATTTGTGAAATGTAACGCTAGGGTTTCCGCACTCTGCTCGTA
>WTHW01000149.1 GCA_011526395.1 Alphaproteobacteria bacterium | reverse complement strand
TCAATATTGGTGATTTGGTTCAGGCAAGACGCGCTTATGCGCAAGATGGGCGCATCATCTTATCTGCTGATGGCGCTGTTTTGATAGAGGACGATGGCACGCTTGATGCGATGGGCGGCGATGTTAGCATTACCGCAAGCGACCTATCTCAAGGCGGCACCATCACCACTGCAAGCACAACAGATGCTGGTGATGTCACTGTCACTGTTTCAAATCAGTTGACTATGGCGGGCGAGATGAATGCCTCATCCAGCACTGCATCTGGCGGTAATGTCGCCATTTCAGCCAACAGCATTATTGAAAACCAAAGCAATCTTATCAATGCATCAGGCACTGGCAATGGCGGCACAATAAGTGTTGAATCAAACACAGGCTATATCAGCTCTGGCAGGCATAACGCGTCATCATCTGATGGTGATGGTGGACGCATTGATTTATCAGCAACAGACCTGCGTTTGCTTGGCGCCACTTTGGACGCTAGTGGTCAGACGCAGGGCGGTATTATTCGCGTAGGCGGTGCCTTCCAGGGCGGCAAGACACCTGACATTACACAAGACTATTATGATAGCTTCATTGGTCGTTGGCCGACCCTGCCCTCACTTCGCAACGCTGGCCGCACATTTATCAATGACAGCACAAATATCATCGTTTCATCAACCGGCGGCGTAGGTGGCACCGCTGTCATCTGGTCTGATGATCAAACAACATTTCTTGGCTCTATCAATGCAACAGGGACAAGCGGCGGCTCCGTCGAAATATCATCTGCGGCGACTTTGCGGTATGTCAGCTTAACAGATGTCACTGTTAGCGATGGCCATTTGCTTCTTGATCCAAAAAACATCACGATTGGCGCTAGCACTGAATTGCAAAGTTGGTCTTATCAGGGCGTGATTGGCCAATGGTATTCACAAGATTTTGAGCCAAGCAACCTAGAAGCCTCAGATAGTTTTGGCTCCTCACTAGCGCTATCAGATAATGGACGCCTTCTTGCTATTGGTGCGCCGAATGATGATGACGCATCGAACGGTAGCACGAATACAGGTGCTGTTTATCTATATGAATTTACTGATGATGATTATGGCGGCGCGAGCCTAGCTGGCATTATTGGTGATGGTTATACAGGCAATGGCAATGTCAATGTCACATTAGGTGATAGTGATGCCTTTGGCTCATCTGTTGCCTTGAGCAGCAATGGTCAAAATCTTGCTGTTGGTGCAACAGGAGATGATGGCAATTCAAATAGCGTATCTAATTCTGGCGCGGTTCACCTATTTACCTTTACTGATTCAAGCTTTAGTGGCGGCGCGCATTCAGGCACCATCGGACAAGGCTATTCCACATTAGATATTTTCCTTGGTGAGGCCAATGATGCTATCGGTAGCTCTGTTGCCTTTAATAGCAGTGCAACAATGCTCGCCATTGGTGTTGATAATGATGATGGCGACACAAATGTGTCCACCTCCTCTGGTGCTGTCTATCTGATATCATTTTCAAATAGTGCCTATTCCTCGCCAACGATACGCGGCGTCCTTGGGCGTGGCTATAAGACAGGCAACAGTATCGACCTTAGCGGCACATTGAATGATGGTGATGCCTTTGGCTCTTCTGTCTCATTTTCTGATGATGGCACACGCCTCGCTGTTGGGGCCATCAATGATGATGGTAGTGGCAATACAAATACTGATACAGGTGCTGTTTATGTATTTGGCTTTGAGAATGAAAATTACAAAACACCAACACTCTTAACCACCATTGGCGATGGCTATACAGGCACTTATGAACATGATGTCTCGCTAGATGATAATGACGAATTTGGTGCAAGTGTGGCGTTTAATGATGATGGCACACGCCTTGCTGTTGGCGCGCCGCTAGATGATGGTGACAGCAATGCGGGCGATGGCACAGGAGCTGTCTACTTACTTAGCTTTGGAAATGCCAATTATACATCCATGACGCATACCGGCACTGTCGGCTATGGTTATAATAAAAATGGTGACTTTGAAATAACCGATTTGGATAATAATGACCGATTTGGTGCAGCTGTCGCATTTGATGATGGTGACAGGCTTGTCATCGGCGCACCTGATGCTGATGGACAGAATGATGATTTATCTGGCTCTGGTATGGTTAAGCTTGTCAAATTCGCAAATAGCAATTTTGGCACAGCAGAGCTGATTTCGACAATTATTGATAGCCCATTTGTCAATGATTTGCCGAATAATAACCTTGCCACGAATGATGAGCTACTTGGTACAGCTGTTGCCCTTAACGGCAGTGGTAACCGTCTAGCGGTTGGCGGCATTTATGATACTGGCTCGCCACAAAGCGGCAGTAAATATGGCGCGGTGCATTTATATAGCTTCACAGATACTAATTTTTCAGGTGCGGTGCTAGAAGGCACAATCGGTAAAGGTTACACAGGTGGCAAAAACGTCAACTTTGATGCAACAGCCGGTGATTTCTTCGGTCATGGCATATCTCTAAACTCTGCTGGCGACAGGCTTGCTATCGGCGAGACTGGGCATAACAGCAACCGCGGCGCGGCACATCTATTTACATTCACAGATACTAGCTTTACCGGCGGCACCTTGGCCGCCACCGTTGCGCAAGGTGTATCAGGTACAAATGATGTACCTATCACGCTTGGCGTTGGCGACTATTTTGGCTCATCAGTGGCTTTGAGCGGTGATGGTGAGAAGCTAGCTGTTGGCGCGATTTATGGTGATGGTGAATCAAACAACCATTCTGCCACTGGTGAAGTCTACTTATTCACCTTTAATGATACAGATTTTACCGGTGGTCAGTTGATAGCCACCATCGGTGATAGTTACACATCTGGCCAAGATGTTAATATTGACCTTGCAAGTAATGATAAATTCGGGCGCTCTGTATCACTTGATTATGATGGTAATCGTCTGGCAGTTGGCGCATCAGAGGATGTGGGGCCAGATGGGAAAAGTGATGCTGGCGCTGTTTATCTATTCTCGTTTGATGATTTAGCGTTCACCGATGGCGCGTTAACAGCCACCATTGGTGATGGCTATACAGGAAGCAAGAATGTTAACATTGCCAACCTTGCAGGTGATGATCAATTTGGCATTGGCGTCTCATTAAATGCGATTGGTGACAGATTGGCGGTTGGTGCCTTTAACGATGATGGTAATGGCAATTCAGCCACAAATTCGGGTGCGGCGTATCTGATATCATTTAGTGATGATGAATTCAGTTCAGGCACATTGCGCCATATTATCGGTAGTGGCTACAACACAGGCAATAATGTTAATTTAACAACATTAGAGGCAGGTGATCGTTTTGGTATGTCAGTTGCCTTAAATGATGCTGGTGACAGATTGGCCGTCGGCGCACACCAAGATGATGGTAGATACAACATGACCAATGATTCAGGTGGTGTGTATCTATTCTCAGCCACAAGAGCATCTGGGGGCTACCCATCAGATGGGCAAACATTTGCCAATCTTGAATCATCTGATGTGACGGTAAATGCTTATGAGGTTGCCGATTTACTAAATCGCGGCAACAACGTCACCTTGCAAGCCTCAAATGACATAACGATCAGCAATGCTGTGCAGGTTGGTGGCTATGTGCAGAATGCAGGTAATATCACACTGCGTGCAGGCAGGTCTATTGCGATAAATGAGAGCTTGATCACCAATGGTGGTGACATCTCGCTATATGCCAATGATACAGCTGGCAATGGTGTGGTTGCGGCACAAAGAGATGCTGGCGCTGCGACAATCTCACTTGCTGCCAATAAATCACTTAATGCAAGTGGTGGTGATGTAAGTGTTATTCTAGCCAATGCGTCTGATAGAACAAACAACACATCTGGTGATATCTCGCTGGCAGCTAGCGCGATGATTTCAGGCAATACAGTTATGGTTCGAAATGAAGGACCAACCTCTGGTTCTGATGTCAATGTCGCGAGTGGTGGTCAAATTAGCGCGTCAGCAAGCGGAAATGCCATTATCGTTGTCGGCGATAATTTCAATAACAGTGCTGGTGCAAACGTTCTTAACCCTCTAGCTGGTCGTTATCAACTTTGGACAAATGATGATACAGGCTATGACATTAGTGTTTTAGCACCAGAGTTCATCCAATATGGCGCAACTTATGGCACAAGCACGATCGCAGGCGGCGCTAGTGAAGATGGCGTCTTCTATACAGATACCGCAACCGTCACACCAGACTTCAGATCAGCCACAGTAAAAACATATGACGGCACCACAACCGCAACAGTAGCTGACTCAGATATTGGCGTTGCAGGTGCAAACACTGGTGAGACAGTTGTCTTAACCGCAGGCTCAGCTGCTTTTGATAATAAGAATGCTGGCTCGTCCAAAACAGTCACCTTAACTGGCCTGTCTGTTGCCTCTGCATCGCGTGGGTCGATTGATATTTATGGCTATGGTGTTTCAACCACGACAGCAAGCAATACGAATGGCACAGTCAATCGAAAGGGCCTTAGCCTGACAGGACAATCAGCTAGTGATAAGACCTATGACCGCACCACAACAGCGACAGCA
>WTHW01000190.1 GCA_011526395.1 Alphaproteobacteria bacterium | reverse complement strand
GGGCGCATCGTCTCTATCGCAAAGCCAACCAAGCGTCCCAAAAGATGGGTTGTGATGATTGACGCTGGTCATGGCGGCAAGGATCCGGGCGCCATCGGCCGTCTTGGCACTTACGAGAAAACAGTCACGCTAAAAGCGGCAAAAATTCTTGCACAAAAACTCAATCAAACAGGTCTGGTTAATGCCAGATTGACACGTGATGATGATCGCTATTTGAAGTTACGCCAGCGCATTTCAATCGCCCGGCGCGCACAGGCTGATTTATTCATCTCCCTTCACGCAGATGCCTTTCATAAATCATCAGCGCATGGCATCTCTGTCTTCACCCTCTCTGATACCGCCTCAGATAAAGAAGCTGCTTATCTTGCGCGCCAAGAAAATCAGGCAGATTTGATAGGCGGGCCAGATCTTGATATCGAAGACCCTCTTGCCGCGAACGAGCTGTTGCGCATGTTCCAGCGTGAATCCATGAATGAATCAACCAGATTTGCCGAAGCCATCGTCGCGCAGATTGGTGATTTGCCAGGTGGTGACAGGCGCGGTCACCGCTTTGCTGGCTTTGCTGTTCTCAAAGCACCAGACATCCCGTCTGTTTTGCTTGAAATGGGCTTTCTGACCAACAAGACAGACGAGGCAAATTTGCGCCGCACATCCTACATTCAGGGCTTGGCAGATAGGATATCTCGCGCCATTATCAATTACCTCAAAGCATCGGGGCGTTAATTATCAAAGGTTTGGCCGTAACTTTGCCACATTTTACGAGTGTTATATCCCAGCTATGCTGAAAAAGTTCTTTGCATTATTTGGCTTATTATTGGTGGCGTTATCTGTTGCCATCGTTGGGCTATTATGGGTCTTTTGGACCTATGGCCGCGATTTGCCAGATTACCGCCAGCTTGCCACTTACGAGCCTGATGTTGTCAGCCGCCTTTATGCTGGCAATGGCGCGCTACTTGGTGAATATGCCACCCAAAAGCGGCTATTTGTTCCCACCGAAGCCATGCCACCACAGCTTATCAACGCCTTTCTATCATCCGAAGATAAGGGATTTTACGAGCATTTCGGCGTCGATCTCAAAGCCCTCAGCCGCGCTGTCATGACCAATATTGTCAATTATGGCACAGGCAGGCGTCCGATTGGTGCCTCAACCATCTCACAACAGGTTGCCAAGAATTTCCTTTTGACGAACGAGGTCTCCATCGACCGAAAAATCAAAGAGGCCATATTGGCCATCCGTATGGAACGTGCCTTTGATAAAAACCAGATTTTAGCGCTCTATCTGAACGAGATTTATCTTGGCTGGTCCAGCTATGGTGTGGCGGCGGCGGCGCTGAATTATTTTGATAAAGCGCTCGACCAGCTTGAATTGCACGAGATGGCCTATCTTGCCGCCTTGCCAAAGGCGCCTAGCAATTATCATCCCTACCGCAAGACCAAAGCCGCAGTGGCGCGCCGTAATTGGGTGCTTGGCCAGATGGCTGAAAATGGCTTTATCACCCGCCAAGATGCCGCCGAAGCACGCGCCAAGCCATTGGCTGTCAGGCCGCTCACAGGATTTGATGAAGCAAGCGCGCCTTATTTCACAGAATCTGTCCGCCGCCAGCTCGCATCCCGCTATGGCACAGATGGCCTTTATGGGGGCGGCCTGTCAGTGCGCACAACACTTGACCCCACCTTGCAGGAAAAAGCAGAGCGCGCGCTTCGCGAGGGGCTAGAGGCTCTTGATAAACGTCAAGGTTGGCGCGGTCCCCTTGGCAAAATTGACCCAGCAGGCGATGTCGAAAAACAGCTTGAGGCCTTTGCAAAAACCTTGCCTGCTAAACGCTATCCTGCGCTGGTCACAGAGGTTACACCCAAAACAGCCTATATTTATGTGAATGGGCAATCAGCGCAAATACCGTTCGAGCTTGCGAATTGGGCCTATCCGCCACGTGATGAAAATGGTGTGCGCCCCACACCTATCCGCTCCCTTCACGAAGCCTTATCAGTGGGCGATATCATCATGGTGCAACCCCCCGAAGAAGCCAAAGAGCGTATCAGGGATTATAAGCCTGTCGAGGGTGATTATGCACTTGGCCAGATACCAGCTGTGAATGGCGCCATCATTGCCCTTGACCCTCATACAGGGCGCGTTTTGGCGATGAGTGGCGGCTATGATTATCGCACCTCAGAATTCAACCGCGCAACACAAGCACAGCGCCAGCCCGGCTCAGCCTTTAAGCCCTTTGTCTATCTTGCCGCTTTGGATGCAGGCTATCTTCCCACCACACGTATCTTGGATGCCCCGCTGGTCGTCGATCAAGGGCCAAATAAAAAGAAATGGAAGCCAGCCAACTACACCAAGAAATTCTATGGCCCATCCATTATGCGCGTTGGGATTGAACAATCACGTAACTTGATGACTGCCCGCCTTGCTATGTCACTTGGCATGGACAGGATCCAAGATTATGCTGATAATTTTGGCATTGATGATGATTTGCCGCCGCTTTTATCTATGTCACTTGGCGCTGGTGAGACTGATTTGCTGTCTCTTACAGCCGCCTATGGTATTCTTGTCAATGGGGGGCATAAAATCACGCCCTCGCTGATTGACCGTGTCCAAGACAGATATGGCAACACCATCTATCGTCATGATAAACGCGCTTGTCGTGGTTGCACCAACACAGATGCCACTGCCATCCCGCGCCTGTCAGATGACAGGCCAATTATCACAGACCCTGCCTCAGCCTATCAGATGGTCTCTATGCTAGAGGGCGTTATACAACGCGGCACAGGGCGCAAAATCAAATCAAAAGATTTGGTCATTGCTGGCAAGACTGGCACCACCAACGATAACACAAATGCATGGTTTATCGGCTTTGCGCCTGATTTGGTGGCAGGTGTTTATGTTGGCTATGATACCCCGCGCCCGCTTGGTAAATCAGAGACAGGCTCAACAGCCGCCGTCCCCATCTTTGGTCAATTTATCTCTGATGCCTTAAAGGATGCGCCTGTCATCCCCTTCCGCCGGCCAGATGGCGTCAACATCATCCCTGTCAGCGTCGAGACAGGATTGCGTGCCTCACTCTCTGATCCCAAAACAGTGCTAGAGACATTTAAACCAGGCCAGCTTCCCCAAGTCACAGGCGAGGGGGCGCGTATCATTGATGGGCAATTTAATGATACAAAGCAGGTTGCACCAAGCGCGCCTGCGCTATATTAACAAGAACAAGATTTATAGCTGACAATCTGCGAGCGAGAGATCACAAGACATGCAGGCCGAAACACAACATGCGATTGATACCATCAATGCGGCGCTCACATTGCTGAAAACGCATATTGATGTTGATGCCTCGACCGCGCGCCTAGAGGTGCTGATGGCTGAAATTTCAGATCCCGATTTCTGGAATAATCAGGAACAGGCACAAAGCGTCATGCAGGAAAAAACCTATCTTGAAAATGCGCTTGCCTCTCTGGCAGAGATAACTGACGGCCTCGAAGAACAGCTAGAGATGATATCGCTAGGCCAAGAAGAAGGTGATAATGATATCATCGCCGAAGCTGAAGCTGAAATTGTCAAATTGGCTGAAATCGCCGCGAAAAAACAGCTTGAAAGCTTGCTTTCTGGCGAGGCTGACAGGAATAATTGTTTCTTGGAAATCCATCCCGGCGCAGGTGGCACCGAAGCCCAAGATTGGGCGGAAATGCTAATGCGTATGTATTCACGCTGGGCAGAACAGCGCGGCTTCAAGCTTGAAATCCTCGAAGAGCAAGCAGGTGACGAAGCTGGCATTAAATCGGTGACCATGCGGATTGCTGGCATCAATGCCTATGGCTGGACCAAGACAGAATCTGGCGTGCATCGCTTGGTGCGCATCTCGCCTTATGATTCATCTGCCCGCCGTCATACCAGCTTTGCCTCTGTATGGGTCTATCCTGAAGTGGATGATAATATTGATATTGAAATCGCTGAAAGTGATTTGCGCATTGATACCTACCGTGCATCAGGTGCTGGCGGCCAGCATGTGAACACCACTGATTCAGCTATCCGTATCACCCATGTGCCAACCAATATTGTGGTTCAGTGCCAGTCAGACAGATCACAGCATCGCAACCGCGCCACCGCCCTAAATATGCTAAAAGCGCGCCTTTATGAGCTTGAATTGCAAAAGCGCGAAGAAGCGGCCAATGATACCAATGCCACAAAATCAGATATTGGATGGGGTAATCAGATCAGATCTTACGTCCTGCACCCTTATCAGATGGTCAAGGATTTGCGCACATCAGAAGAGACAGGCAATGCGCAAGGCGTCCTAGATGGCGCGCTCGACCCCTTTATTGAGGCAAGTCTTGCCGCACGTGTCGGCGCCAAAACTGACAGCTAACACTTACACATATCCCATCGCTAATGGCTGATAGAACGCAGCTGAAAAGCGTGCTGCCTTGCGGGCAGATATGTTAAAAGGCGGCTTTAAATCCCCATGGAAATAGCGTTTAACCAAACCTTGCCATGTGCTAATCGGGTCAAGGCGCTCCATCCCACATTGATAATCAAACCATCTTTTGCCAGTCGCCACATGGCCCACTTCATCATGCATGATGATCTCTAATATCTCAGCAGATGCGTGGTCTTCGACAGCATAAAATTTTGTTAGCAATGAGGGCGTTACATCCAAGCCTCTTGCCTCAAGCACTAAGGGCGCAATCGCAAGCCGCCCGAGGAAATCATCCTTTGTCTCTTCTGCCGCTTGCCATAACCCATCATGCGCGGGCAGGGCGCCATAATGGCTATCAAGCTCGTTCAGGCGATGCGATAAAAGCGTAAAATGCTTGCCCTCATCATCAGCGACAGACAGCCAGTCACGCGCAAAATCAAGTGGCAATTTATGGTGCTGGTAACGCACCACCATATCAAGTGCCAAATCAATCGCATTTAATTCAATATGGGCAATCGCATGTAACAGCGCCACTCTGCCATCACGTCCTCTTGTGATGCGTCTTTTTGGCACCTCTCGCGGTGCCATCAATGCTGGCGTAGCAGGCCGGCCGGGGCGCAAAGGCACATCTGCTTGTGTGAAATGGCTGATATGCCCCTCACATAATTTTTTATAAATATCGCGTGCTAATTGTGCTTTTTCCAGCGGGTCACGGCAGGCAAAAGCAGTCAATATCAAAGATGTGCCGTCAGACATGGGATGAAAGTTACCCCTAGCCGCCAGAGCGAATATGACCTAGCACATCATCTGCATGACCCGGTACCTTTACCTTTGGCCACACATGCAAGATAGTGCCGTCAGGGCCAATCAGGAAGGTGGCGCGCTGGATACCCATATAAGAGCGGCCATACATTGATTTTTGCACCCATACGCCAAATTGCTCACAGACATCAGTCTCATGATCTGCGCCAAGCTGGCAGGTTAAGTCATATTTCTCACGAAATTTTGCTTGCTTTTGCGGCGTATCTTTTGAGATGCCAATCACGACTGTGTTATCAGCATCAAACTCTGTCTGAAGCTCTGAGAAGGCGATAGATTCTTTTGTGCAACCAGAGGTATCTGCTTTCGGGAAAAAGAAAACCACCACATTTTTGCCGCTATAATCAGCTAGGGAGAAGGTGCCTGTATCTGTTGGCAGGGCAAATAAAGGTGCTTTTTGGCCAGCTTCTAGCATAATGTTGGTCTCCTATTGGCTGTTATGATGAAAGCGATGAAATCGCAAAATTATCTCAATCATAACCTAGTGTGTGTACCCAATGATGGCAAGCTTTGCGCAAGTGACTTATTCCTGCCAACTTCTCGTGCATCATAATGTTAATTTTGCTATCATGCGCTCATCAAGCTAGCAACGCTACATGATATCACAGCGCGCAATTAAGGGACGATTTTTGTGACAATCGATGAGGCTACAACATCTGATGCCGCTCAAAAGCGTCCAAATGGCAGACAGCTTGCGCGAAAAGCTGGCCTTGCTATCACTGCGCTCATCGCCCTGTTTATCACAAGCCTTTGGCTTTATGTGCAAAGCGCTGGCGGGCTTGCTTCTGTGTTTGAAAAACAACTCACCTCATCTGAACTTGGTCTCAAGACATCGATTGACGATGCCTCACTTTCATTTTTCAATGATGGGTTCAATGCCGAAATAACGCTGAACACCATTACAATCTCACTTGGCGAACAACAATTATCTATCCCAGAGATGGCGATTGATATCAGCCCCCTCTCATGGCTGAATGGCGGCCTATGGCAGGTTGAATTATCACAGCTTTCCCTTGATTTAACACAAGATGACGATGGCTTTGCCTTATCAGGTGATTGGGCAATTTTAAATGACTATCTTGCCACACCATCACGCGGCGTCGGCGCCAATCCTGCCCTGTTTGCCGCGCTCGCAAACAGGCGGCTTGCCATCACAGACAGCCAGATATCCTTGCGCCGCACAGGTGATAATAAAGCTGTGTCTCTTAACGATTTGGCAGTTGATATCGCGGTCAACAGCTCAGATATGGTGACGATAAAGGCAAATGCCAGCCTCAATGATGACCCCGCGTCACGATTGGTGATTGCGGCAAGCTACCACCTGCGCTCCATGCTGACCGATGCCACAATCTCATCAACCAGCCTTGACGCAAATGCTCTCGCGCCATTCTTGCCAGCCTCAGTAAAGCCACTTGGCGCGCTTGGCATGATAGACAGCGAAATACAGCTTCTAGCTGATGGTCTGATGATTGAAACCCTTACCGCAGATCTTAACGCCAAAGATGGGCAACTGATGGATGCCCGCGCTTTCAAAGAGTTATCACTGTCTGCACGTTACAGCCGGAATGATGATTATCTTGCCTTGCCGCGCCTAGACCTAACATTGCTAGATGGCCAAAAGCTATCCTTTTCAGGTGATATCGCCGCGCTGTCCTCTCCTGAACTTGGCTTTGAAGGCGTGCTCACCTTGCGTGATATTCCTATCGATTCCATCCTATCAGCATGGCCACCAAATGCCTTGCCAGATGTTCATAGTTATCTGTTATCTAGCTTTTCTGGCGGTGATTTCTCCTCCCTATCTGTTGATTTCAAGGGTGGATTTGACAAGACACAAAGCACATTATCTCTCTCGCGCCTCTCACTAGATGGCACGGTGAATCAGGTGGCGCTCTCAGCCTCCTATGGCCAATATCAGGATATTCGCGGCACCGCAGATGCCCGCCTCTCATTCGAGGTGATGGGCGGCGGTCAATTACGACAGGCCTTTCTTGATATGACTATCCAAGATGGCGAGATTGTCACAGATGATGACACGCCACCTATCGCCTTTCATAAAGCCTCTGCCAATTTGCTATTCCAGCCGGGTGCCTTTATCGCTGATGAATTTGCGATTGATTTCAAACAAGATGGCAATATCACAGGCACTGCCAATTTCACGCTAAATGATGATCGCACGCTCACAGCCTCACAAATCAACCTCTCATCTGACAGCCTCTCACTAGCGGCCTTTACCGCGCTTTTGCCGACAAACATATCTCCGAGGACATCTGCGTTTTTATCGGACAGGATTACAAATGGCTGGCTTGATAATATTGCCGTCAGCTTACAAACTGCCAAACCAGCAGGCGACGACAAACCCCAAATCATCGACCAGCTAAAGGTCAGCGCAGAGATGCGTGATGTCTCATTCGATTATTTTGCGGACCAGCCACCCGTGACCGCGCTCTCAGGCCTTGTCACCATCACAGATAACCAGCTTGATATCGTCATTGATAGCGGCAAATCGCTTGCCTTTGATGTCACAAGCGCAAAGGCACAGCTTGCCCCGCTCATCGTCACAGATAATGCCACGCGCACCCTCACCATCTCCCCGCAAGTCACAGGCAGGCTTGAACATATGCTTGCCTTGCTAGCCTCTCCTGAAATCAATCTTCTTGATGATTTGCCTGTCAATCTGAACAACGCCAGCGGCGATATCACAGCCAAAATAGGGCTGATGGCAAATATCACAAATGACGCGCCGCTATCTCTTAATTTCACAACCCTAGATGCCACCATCTCATCAGGCGCCGCCCCTTCATTCATCCAAGATTATAATCTCACCAACAGCGACCTTGTGCTTGGCTATCGTGATAAAAAATGGGACATCACAGGCACAGCCACGCTTGATGATATCACCTCTCACTTCACTTTATCCGCTCAAGAGGACGAGATATCCATCTCTGGCAATATCATCCCCACATCACACATCTCAGATTACCTCACTGACATCACATCACAGGAAATCACAGGCGAGATTGGCGGCAAATTTGTTGTCAGCTCTCTTGATGGCGGCAAATCCATCACCTCACTCATCTCAGCTGATTTGACCAACGCTGGTCTACATATCCCGATGATTAATTGGGCAAAATTACCAAATGAAGAGGCGTCCGTGACAGGCACCATCCATTTTGATGATGGCAAATTGCGACGCATTGACAGATTTCAGATGACAGCCCCTGATCTCTCTGCCACAGGGCATTTGGAGATGACACAAACAGGTGCCTTCAGCGCGGCCTATCTGCAAGATCTCTCATGGCCAGGTAATCAGGTAAATGAAGTGATTATCGAACGTAATGGCGCCTCCCAGCTGACCATCATTGCCGATGGACCGCAACTTGATTTACGCCCCTTACGCTCTGGTCAAAATGCACAATCCTCTATCGCTCTTTCCTTTGATGTGACCTCAGATAATCTTGTCATTGATGATAGCATCTCTTTACTTGGCCGCATGACAGGCGAGATAACGCAAAGCGGTGATGGTCAAGCGCAATTACAAGGCGCCCTTCTTCACGAAGGAGAGGCACTGATATCACAAGGCACCATCACAGCCTTTTTCGGTGCGGGCGGCGAGTATCTAAATGCCGTTGGCCTCATTGGCGGGGCAGAGGCACGCCTTGAATATAGCCCTGATGACGCAGGTGGTCATATTCTGATTGTGAAATCACAAAATGCAGGGCGCGTTCTCTCAGGACTTGGCATCACAGATACCATCCGCTCAGGCAGGCTGGTTCTGGTCAACCGTTTCCCCACAAGTGAATTTGATAGGTTCGATACCACCATCAATCTAGAGGAATTTAACGTCATTGAAGCCCCCGCTGCTGTGCGCGCTTTTTCTGTCTTGGGTCTCGCAGGTTTATATGCTCTCGTCGAAGGTGATGGCACTCATTTCACACGCGGCCAAGCCACCATCTCAACCACAGGCGACCGCCATGATATCATCGACCTCAAAGCAAGTGGCGGTGCTGTTGGCCTGACAATGGTCGGCAGTTACAACAGTGCCACAAGGCAAGTTGACGTCAGCGGCAATTTGGTGCCTGTTAATCAATTCTCAAAAATCGTGGGCGCTGTGCCTTTGCTTGGCGATTTGCTGGCAGGGGTCGATAATGCTGGCATCTTTACCACACAATTCAACGTCACAGGCTCTATTGATGACCCTGAAACCAGTGTCAATGCAGCCTCCCTTGTGCCAGGTGTGTTGCGTGATCTCTTTAGCCCAGAATGGCTTGGCCGCGAGGCAAAGCGCATCTTTGGCAGTGATAATCAGACAGAAAATTAAGCGCTTTGCTTAAGCCAGCACAATCAGCGCATGACGCTTTTTGCCAGCTGATAACTGACAGCGACCATCTTCGAAATCAGATGCTGACAGGACTTGCTCATCACTTGCGATCGCTGTGCCATTCACACGCGCGCCGCCGCCTTTAATCAGCCTGCGGATTTCACCTTTTGATGCAGCCAATTCAACCTTCACAAACGCATCTAGCACTGACAGGCCAACCGCCTCATCTTCTGACAAGGTGATTTGCGGCAAGCCATCTGCCATCTGCCCTTGGGCGAATGTTTGCGTGGCTGTTTCTTCAGCTGCCTTTGCCGCCGCCTCACCGTGACACAGCTTTGTGGCTTCATTGGCTAGGATGATTTTTGCCTGATTGATTTCAGCACCTTCAAGTGCTTCTAATGTGGCAATCTCATCAAGCGGCAATTCTGTGAATAGGCGCAAGAAGCGACCCACATCAGCATCTTCTGTATTGCGCCAGAACTGCCAGAAATCAAAGGCAGATAAACGCTCTTCATTCAGCCAAATCGCACCGCCAGCTGTCTTGCCCATTTTCGCGCCAGACGCTGTTGTAATCAGCGGTGATGTAATGCCAAAAATCTCTTGTGCATCGACGCGGCGTGTTAAATCAATGCCAGTGACAATATTGCCCCATTGATCAGACCCACCCATCTGCAAATCACAGCCATAACGACGGCGTAATTCTAGGAAATCATAAGCTTGCAAAATCGCATAGTTAAATTCCAAGAAAGACAGATTCTGCTCTCTATCAAGGCGTAATTTCACAGATTCCATACCCATCATACGGTTGATAGAAAAATGCGCACCAAAATCACGAAGGAACTTGATATAAGATAGCTCATCCAACCAATCAGCATTATCGACCATAATCGCATCTGTTGGCCCATCACCAAATGTCAGATATTTCTCGAAAATCTTCTTAATGCCATTTTTATTATTCTCAATATCAGCATCTGATAAAAGAGGGCGTGCTTCATCCTTGCCTGATGGATCGCCGACTTTGGTTGTGCCGCCGCCCATCACCACAATCGGCTTATGGCCTGTGCGTTGCATCAAACGAAGCATCATAATCTGAACTAGCGATCCCACATGCAAAGAATCTGCCGTGCAATCAAAGCCGATATAGCCAGTGACATATCCTTCATGGGCGCGCGCATCTAGCCCTTCAAGATTTGTTGCCTGATGCATATAGCCACGGCTTGTCAGGATTTTTAAGAAATCGGATTTCACATCTGCTGTCATTGGTCACACAATCTATTAAACAATTACCCCACATTTCTTTGGCGGCTTTGTGATTACTCTTCGCTTATCTCTTTTGGCTTATCCAAATAGCCTTTAATGGCAGCAACCGCCTCATCTAAATGGCCTGAGAAGAAATAATTCGCGCCATCAATCTCTGCGATATCGATCGAGACACCTTTTTGCTTTGAGATTTTCTCAACCAGCATTTGCACACGTTCAATCGGCACATCTTCGCTTTGGTTGCCATGCACAATCAAACCAGAGGCAGGGCAGGGGGCAAGAAAGGCAAAATCATGTGTCACAGCTGGCGGCGAGACTGCCAAAAACCCTGTGATCTCAGGGCGGCGCATCATTAATTGCATGCCAATCCATGAGCCGAATGAAAAGCCAGCAATCCAGCATTCATTAGAGCCGGGATGCTGGGCTTGCAACCAATCCATCGCTGCTGCCGCATCTGATAATTCACCCTCGCCCTTATCATAGCTGCCTTGCGATCTGCCAACGCCTCTAAAGTTAAAGCGCATAACTGAAAAGCCGCGCTCTTGCAAAAGCTTGTATGTCGCAAATGTGACACGGTTATTCATGGTCCCGCCACGATCAGGCTCAGGATGCAGGATGAGAGCCGTTGGGGCATTCGGGTCAGCGGCCGGCATATAGCGGCATTCTAGGCGCCCTTCTGGGCCATTTATTATCACTTCAGGCATTTTTTCCCCGCATCAGCTCTTCTCAATCTAACGGCTAGTGCTTATATCCTAAAAAACTGGCTATTCCAAGCACCATGATATAATATACAGTATTACTCAATCGCAAAAGACTAGTCTTCAGTTAGAACAAAATCGCCACATAGGCGATAGCAAGGGTGCAAGAAGATGTTTTCAAAATTGGCTGCTGATTTACGTGCCATCAAATACAGAGACCCTGCCTTTGGTGGGTATCTCACAGCGCCATTTTTATATCCCTCATTCCAAGTGCTATTGGCGCACCGGATTGCCAATCCGCTATGGCGCTTGCGCTTGCGCTTTATCCCGCGCCTTATCATGCAGGTGGCGCGCTGGATCACAGGCATTGAAATTCATCCCGGTGCCACAATCGGCGCTGGTCTTTTTATCGATCACGGCATGGGTGTTGTGATTGGCGAGACTGCTGAAATTGGCCAAGATGTCACGCTCTATCACGGCGTCACATTGGGCGGCGTCATGCCAGCCATCGGCGCGCAAGAACAGCGCTGTGTGAAACGCCACCCAACCCTATCTGATTATGTGATTGTGGGGGCAGGGGCGCAAATATTGGGCCCTATCACCGTTGGCAAATGCGCCCGTGTTGGCGGCAATTCAGTTGTCACCAAAGATGTGCCAGAAGGTGTCACAGTCGTCGGCGTACCAGCCCGCCCAATCCCACAAAAATCAAAGGTTGAAGATGGCTTTGCCGCTTACGCCATGACACCAGAGACAGGAGAGGATTTCCGCGAGAAGACAATCATGGGTCTCTCACAGGAAATCTCAGCTTTGCGCAAAAAGCTTGATGATGTGATGCAATCTGAAGACAGCATGACACCAACCGCAATAAAATCAGACAAACCGCAAACTAGCGCAAAAAAATAAGATATCATCATGGCAGGTGCTTCGATTTATCTTGATCATAATGCGACAGCCCCGTTGCGCGATGAGGCGCGTGCGGCGATGCTTGATGCGATGGGGCCACCTTTGAATGCCTCATCCATCCATGATGCAGGGCGCAAAGCGCGCTATTTGGTGGAACAGGCGCGCGGCGATATCGCAGATGCGCTTGATGCCCGCCACGCAGATATCACCTTCACAAGCGGTGCCACAGAATCAAATAATATGGTGCTAGCCGGCTTTGAGACCATCATCACCAGTGCGGTTGAACATAGCGCGATTTTGGCGCCGCGCCCTGATGGTATCCGTATCAAGGTTGATGAAAATGGTATCCTATCACTTGATGCGCTCGACCAAACACTCTCCACCCTTGATGAGGCGCAAAAATCCAAGACACTTGTCTCTGTGATCGCCGCTAATAACGAGACTGGCACCATCCAGCCTTTGGCCGAGATTGGCAAAATCTGCCAAGCACACAAAGTCGCCTTTCACAGCGATATGGTACAGATGGCTGGTAAAGTGCCAACCACCATTGCCATCGAAGGCCTCTCATTTGCCAGCTTTTCTGCTCATAAAATTGGCGGGCCGTCTGGCGTTGGTGCCTTATGGATAAAGCCGGGTCTGACCCTTCCTGCTATGCTTCTTGGCGGTGGTCAGGAACAGGGGCGCAGGCCAGGTACCGAAAATGCGCTTGGCATTATAGGCTTTGGCGCGGCGATAAAGGCGGCTATATCTGGCCTGTCTCATTATCAAGAGATGGCAAGCTGGCGTGATGAGGCCGAGGCCGAGTTGCAAGATTTGCGAGATGATGTGACCATTATGGGGCGCGGCGCACCGCGCTTGCCAAACACTTCCTCAGTGGCGCTTTCTTCTGTGACCTCACAGACAGCGCTCATGTCTCTTGATCTCAAAGGCTTTTGCCTCAGCTCAGGCTCTGCTTGTTCCTCTGGCAAGGTGGCGGCCTCTCATGTGATATCTGCGATGGGATATAACGAACTAGCGCCGCATATTTTACGTATTTCAGGCGGGTGGACGACAAAGCGTGACGATTTCCAAATGCTTGTCAAAACACTCGCAACGCTATAAGAGCTAAGAGAGAATTTTCAGGCGTATCGCACCGGCCGGGCGCATTACCTAAAATGGAGACATAACAGATGCCAGTTATCAATTTTATCAAGCCAGACGGCACCACACATGCAGTAGAAGCAAAAGAAGGTGCTAATTTGATGGAAGTCGGGCGTGACCAGAATATGGGTGTCGAAGGCACATGCGGTGGCAGCCTGTCATGCGCGACATGCCACGTGATTTTTGACGAAGCAGGCTTTGCCCTTGTTGGCGGCGCTTCTGAAGATGAAATGGATATGCTAGACCTTGCCTTTGGCGTCGAGGAGACATCACGTCTCGGGTGCCAGATCAAAGTCACAGACGCGCTAGACGGCATCACCGTGCGCGTGCCAGAGGATTATTAAACCTAATTTAGCAAGGCGTCACATATGACAGCTGATACGCCAACAGAGATCAATTCACTAGGCTTTGCCAAACCTGCCGCAGAAACACGTGTGGTGGTGGCAATGTCTGGCGGCGTTGATTCGTCTGTTGTGGCGGCTATGCTCAAAGACGAAGGCTATGAGGTGATAGGCATCACCATGCAGCTTTATGATCATGGCGTTGCGATTGATGTCAAAGGCGCTTGTTGCGCTGGCGCAGATATCCATGATGCCAGAACCGTCGCCGCACGCCTTGATATCCCGCATTATGTGCTTGATTATGAAAGCCTGTTTAAAAATCAGGTGATGGAAGAATTTGCAGACAGCTATCTGAAAGGCCACACACCCATCCCTTGTGTGCGCTGTAACCAGACTGTCAAATTCAAAGATTTGCTGAAAATGGCGCAGGATTTAAATGCCGATTGCCTTGCCACCGGCCATTATGTGCGCCGCGTGGAAGAGGGCGGCCAGCTTCAGCTTAAAAAAGGTGTTGATGAAGGTAAAGACCAGTCTTATTTCCTCTTTGCCACCACCCCAGAACAGCTTGCCTATGTGCGTTTTCCTCTTGGCGGCATGACAAAGGATGTCACAAGAGAGCTTGCCCGCAAATATGATCTTGTTGTCTCAGACAAGCCTGATAGTCAGGATATCTGTTTTGTGCCAAATGGCCGTTATGGCGATGTTGTGCGCCGCTTGCGGCCCGGCGCTGTTGATGAGGGCGAGATTGTCCATCTTGATGGCACAGTGCTTGGCCATCACAAAGGCGTAATTGACTATACTATCGGCCAGCGGCGCGGTCTTGGCATTGGCGGTCGCAAAGATGCCCCTGAAGATGAAGGCCCTCTCTATGTGGTTGCCATTGATGCATCTGCGCACCGCGTCATTGTCGGCCCCAAAGAGGCGCTTGCGGTTGAGGATGTGTATTTATCAGATTGTAACTGGCTTGTAGATACAGATGATTTTGGCCAGTCAGTGATGATCCGCCTGCGCAATACAGGCCATCCTGTCAGTGGTACGCTGGTCGGCCAATCGGACGGCCTCATCCATCTGCGCCTTGATACACCGCAATATGGCGTTGCCTGCGGCCAAGCCGGCGTTCTTTATGATGCCACAGATACCAGCCTTGTTTATGGCGGCGGCTGGATAACCCACGCCCCCACAATGGCAGAGACAAGCGCCTAACCAAAGCCAGCGCGCCCCCTAAAGATACGCCAAGATAGATATTCCACAATTTTGTGCGATTTATCACTTGACCAAAGCCAAGCCATTTCCTAAAACCCTATCACCAGCAAGGTCGGCGGAGTAGCTCAGCTGGTTAGAGCAGCGGAATCATAATCCGCGTGTCGGGGGT
>WTHW01000221.1 GCA_011526395.1 Alphaproteobacteria bacterium | reverse complement strand
GCTCATAGAGATGAGATCAGGCAAAATGAAGCGTGATTTTGGGCATTTTGCCTTATGGCCAGCGTGCCTCTGGTGGCATAGACATCAGAATCGCCTCAATATTCCCACCTGTTTTCAGGCCGAATAATGTGCCTCTGTCATGAAGCAAATTAAATTCAACATATCTGCCTCTTTTAATGAGCTGATTGTCTCTATCTTCGTCTGACCAGGCGCGTTCCATATTCTGGCGAATAAGTGTCTGATAGGTCTCAGCAAAGCTGGTGCCAACATCTTTGGTAAAGGCAAAATCAGCGTCCCAGTCGCCAGAATCAAGCTGGTCATAAAAGATGCCGCCTGCCCCGCGTGGCTCATCGCGATGGGGGAGGTAGAAATACTCATCACACCATTTTTTATAAGCTGGATAATAGCTTTCATCATGGCGATCACAGGCAGATTTCAAGCCGTCATGAAATTGTTTTGCTGCATCAGGCATATCATACATAGGCGTTAAATCACCGCCGCCGCCAAACCAGTTTTTGCCTGTTGTGATCATACGTGTATTCATATGAGCGGCAGGCACATGCGGGTTTTGCATATGCGCCACCAGCGAGATGCCAGCCGCCCAAAAATCACCAGCCTCGTTCGTGCCAGGAATTTGTTTGCGGAATTCTGGTGCGAATTGGCCATGCACAACAGATATATTCACGCCGACTTTTTCAAAGATGCGGCCATGCATGACGCTCATCTGACCGCCGCCGCCGCCCTCTCTTTGCCATGATTTACGCACAAAGCGGCCTGCCTGTTTATGACCAAGCTGTGTCTTATTGCCATCATCTTCGATAGCTTCGAACATATCGCAAATTTGATTGCGCAAACTCTCAAACCAGCGCGCTGCTAAATCTTGTTTTGCTGTTACATCTTGCATAATACTGACCGAATACCTTTATGCTTTGTCTTTGCTGTTACAAGCTATCATAAGGATTTGATAATCTTATCACATGAGAGCGTGAAGTTGCTTTTGACAAATAAATCTGTTGCACGGCGCATTGCCTCGCCCAGATCTGGACCTGCTTGATAGCCTGCTTTTATTAAATCATGACCTGTGACAGGACAAGGGGGCGCTTCAAAATTCCTGATTTGGTTGCGTCTGTTTTTGTCTAGATAAGTGTCGTGAAAGCGCGCTTGGACAAGGCATCTTTCATAAAAAGACTCATCACCAAAATAGGCGATATGTTGCCAGTTATCTGAGGCAAGGATGTGATAATCTGCCTCTGAGAAAGACTGCATCACAGAAGTGATTTTCGCCTTATCTTTGCGTGATAAAGGATGTGTCAGCATATGGCGTGCCATATCATCAGAGAGGGTTGATGCAAGGCGTGATTGCCATGTTTCAAGGTCATTTTGCAGCTGGTGTGGGGTGAGAAAATCACCTGAAAAAAGTGCGCTATCAAGGCCTGCCTCAGCCATCAGCCCAACCGCCTCTTGCCAATTTGCACCTGCGAATAATTTTTGCAATTCAGTGACAATACGCTCAGGTGATAAGTGGGATAAGCCATTGAAATGGTGTTTCATTTTTGCCATCTCATCTTTATCGCAAGCAAAGCCATCTAGTGCCGCGATAAATCTGAAATAGCGCAAAATCCGCAAATAATCTTCTGTAACGCGTGCCTCGACATCGCCGATAAAACGCAGTTGTTTTGCAGTGATATCAGCCATGCCGTCTAGCGGGTCATGGATGGTGCCATCTTGTGAGACATAAAGCGCGTTTATGGTAAAATCACGGCGCTTGGCATCTTCTAGAAAGGAGGGGGTGAAGCCTATCTCTGCGTGCCTGCCATCTGTATTTAGATCGGCTCTTGTTTGTGTGACCTCAATGGTTTGCGTTTCATGCACCAATGTCACAGAACCATGCTCTAGCCCAGTATCAATGATTTTGATATTTTCATCCAATGCCGCGCGGCGAAATGACGCGATGGGCACATTGACCGACATATCAATATCAAGGCGGTCATGATCAGCTGGTATGCGCCCCAAAAGGACATCACGCAGAAGAACATCGCGCACAAGGCCGCCAACCAACCTGCCCTCGCCGCCAGCTTTTCTGGCAATCGCAAATGCCATTTGAACAGCGGAAGATGACAAAATCATTTCAAACAAATCGAAAGAGACCTTTTACAGGAAAACCAGCCTTACCACGCTTATTCAGAAGCGGGGGTAAGGAATTCTGGTGCCACAACTTTACCATCAATGAGCTTTGCTGGCACATAGGCCGAATCAGGTGACGCGGCGCCAAGTTCAAGAAACCATAGACCAATGGCTAGGGTCAAAAATGCCACGATCGCGCCTGCCACATGGCTTGTTTTCACGCCGCCGCCTTCTTGGCGCGCCAGCTTTTGGATAAGAGCATAGGTAATAAGACCCGCAAGTATCGCGATCAAAATAATCAGATAGCGTTTCATCTTTGCCTCTCTTGGAAATGAAAACAAAAGCGCTTTATGATAGCGCATTTGCCCATTGATGTAAAATCGCGGCTGTGGCTCCCCATATAATGTGATCCTCATGATGAAGGCGCCAGCTGCGCCATTTGGTGCCCTTATCTTGGCGGGTGAATTGATCATAAGCATCTTTATCAAGCGCAAGTGAAAGCGGCAGATATAAGATAGCCTCAACCTCGCCAGCATCTGCAATTAGCTGGTCTTGTAGTTGAGATTTGCTGGCGCTTGATGTTGCCACAACAGGGGTGATGCGATAGCCCGTGCCTGTGAGCATATCTGGCAGGAAGCCTGCGATTTCAAGGCTGTCGGCAAGCAGGCTGATTTCTTCTTCTGCTTCTCTGAGGCTTGTGTGAATGAGTGAGGTATCGCTGGCATCAACGCGCCCACCTGGAAATGAAATCTGGCCAGCATGTTTTTTAAGATGGCTGGCGCGCTTTGTTAAGATGATAAACGGGTCATCATCATTCGTAATCACTGCCAAAGTCGCGGCCGCCACAACATCATCTGGCATAGGCGTCGGGATAGGTGTTTGTGATAAGGGACGCGCCCACCATGTGTTGTTGATTGGCATAAGCTCACGCCTCTAGGCAAAAAATCTGGCCATCTGACAATAAGCCAATTTTGCCTGTGTCTGTTTTTGTATCAGCTGAGATGGCTAGCTCTGCCATCTCATAGAAAATGGGATGTTTGATAAGAGCTGTCAGCCCCTTATCGAGACACAGATATGGTTTTGCATCCCCTTTTTCTTGGGTGCGCATGATAAGTGGGTAGTCGGCTGATAATTTATATTCCCTGTCAAGATTATCACTCAAGTAAAGGCACTGGTCGGCGCCTCTGCCTTCATGGCGTAATTTTGTGATGATGAAAGGTGCGTCTTGCACCTGTATCTCACCCTTTTCAACTGGCGTTGTCAGCCAATAGCGACCATCTTCATCACAAGATAAGACAGAGGCAAAGAGTTTTACCAAGCCGATGCGCTTTATCTCGCCGCCCTCGTGGAACCAGCGCCCATCTGCTTTAATCTCTATGTCAAAATTTTGAAGCTCTATCGTTGTGATATCTGCCATAGGGGCTGTCATCCTTCAGGTGCAATTTTTTTGAATTTTAAACTGTTTCTTCATATTTCGCTGACATAGTGCAGTATCACCACTTTAGAAGAGGGTGCCAATTTTTGAAAGAAAAGCAATAGCATCTATGAAAATACAGCTGGATGAAAAGGGACAATCTAGGACTGTTACCTCTGAGAGGTCAGAGCCGTCTGGTGTCTTGATTGGGCGCATAAAACAAGCTTGTATCGTTGATATTGGTCACAACGTATCACCGCAAGCCCTGTTTGCTGCGATGACTTATATCCGCTCTATGCCCTTTCGAGTAACACTGACTTGCGCGCAAGGCGGAGAAGACGCCCCCCTGCCTTTTGATCAAGCGATGACAGCGTCTCATAGCTGTTTTGCCATTGGTCATTATTTAATCAGCCTGCTTGAAAAAAATCAGGCCTATTTCAAAACAACTGATATCAGGCCTGTCAATCGCACGCATGTTGCTGAAGTGCCTTTGATTATCCATCATTTAACAGATTTATTTAATTACACATTGCCAACCTCAACCGCGCTTAGCCGCTATAGTGAAGATGATCTGGCGCCATTTAGTTTTATCCGCCCAAGCGTGAAGCAATCTTTTGATGAGGCAGATTATATGATTATGAAACTGCCGCGCCATCAAGACTGGCCAGCGGAAGATGGTTTTGTGCCTTTATCTGTGGGGGAGTTATGCGCGCCACCTTATGATACATGGATAAACAGCCTGTGCCATATCGCCTTATGTACAAAGCGTCCCATTATCCAATTTGCCGAAATGAGATTAGCATTAAAGCAAAAGAAAACAGACGATGATAAGCCAGCGATCTATCCAGAACCTGAATGGCATGAAATTATCAGGATCATCTATCCTTTTGCCGCGCCATCAGAAAAACCAAGCAATTATCGGCTGTTAATGGGTGCCGTCATCCCCAAAACAAACCAAATCATCTTGTAAAAAGATACAATTATTAACAAACATGAAGCACGCCGTCGAGAAGCAACGTA
>WTHW01000090.1:13193-15426 GCA_011526395.1 Alphaproteobacteria bacterium | reverse complement strand
TGCGCACAGTGACCTCTGTTACCACGCCAAGCAGACCTTCTGAGCCAGTCATCAGCCCCAAAATATCCAAATGCCCAGAATCTAGATGCTTACCACCAAGACGCAGAATATCACCATCTATAGTGACAATTTCAACACCAAGTACATTATTGGTTGTCAGGCCATATTTTAGGCAATGAACACCACCTGAATTTTCTGCAATATTGCCGCCAATAGAACATGCAATCTGGCTGGATGGATCAGGCGCGTAGTAAAAGCCATTATCCTCAACGGCGTGAGTGATACCTAGATTTGTGACACCTGGTTGGGTGACAACGCATCTATTTTCATAATCAATATCAAGGATTTGATTGAATTTACCAAGACCAAGCAACACGCCATCTGCAAGTGGCAATGCACCGCCTGATAAGGATGTGCCTGCCCCTCTTGGTACGATTTTGATATTCTCATCACGGCACCATTTCATCACATCTGCGACCTGCTGTGTGGTTTCTGGCAAGACAACCACCAGCGGCATTTGACGATAAGCAGATAGACCATCAGCATCATAAGCTTTCATCGATGTTTCATTATCAATGACACAATGTGAAGGAATGATTGTGCGCAAACCATCGGCAATTTCGCTGCGACGTTCTATGATGCTGTTATCAGCTTTTGGCATTTGCATGAGGGGCATCCCATGAGAAATTTAACTAGAAAATAACACTTTATAACTAGCGTTAAAAGAAGCTTTCGACAAGGTTTAGGCGCAAAAATGGAAATGCTTTTTACATTGTGACAGGGCTATTTTTAAACACAAAAAAACCGGCGATAAGCCGGTTTAACTGTAGGCGCTAGAAGCAGCCTTAAAAATCCTGTTGCTGTTAGCCTTGACGGGCTTTCAGTCTTGGGTTCTTTTTGTTGATCACATATAGGCGACCCTTACGGCGCACAACCTGACAGTTACGGTCACGTGATTTTAGTGTTTTCAAAGAGCTAACGACTTTCATGACGCGCCTCATAATTAATCAAATGTTTCAATTGAGGGTGGAACATACTCACCCCATCCTCTCTCGTCAAGCCTTGAATCTCATAATTTGCAAAGCAATGATGACAATTATGACGATACAGCTGGACAGCTAACGCCTGTTCCTTTCAAACCGCAATAGCCGTGCGGTACTTTATGAAGATATTGTTGGTGATCTTCTTCAGCATAATAGAAGGTCTTTGCCATTTCAATTTCAGTTGTAACAGACCCTTTACCTGCTTCAGCAAGCGCCATTCCATAAGATTTTGCCACATCGCGCGCTGTTGCAAGGTCATCTTCTGTTTCAGTGTAGATAACTGAGCGATATTGTGTGCCAACATCATTGCCTTGACGATATCCTTGTGTCGGATCATGTTCTTCAAAAAATGTTTTTAGCAAATCTGATAAAGATATAATCTGAGGATCATAGCTAATCATCACCACTTCACTATGTCCTGTTCTGCCTGAACAAACCTCTTCATAAGTCGGGTTTTCAGTGACACCGCCAGCATAACCAACAGCCGTCGTATAAACGCCATCCATCTGCCAGAACAGACGCTCAGCACCCCAAAAACAACCCATACCGAGCGTGATCAGGCGATAAGCTGGTGGAAATGGAGGCAAGATAGGCCTGCCATGAACCGCGTGAGGCATCGGCGTTGTAATCGGCTCAGCCCTGCCCGGCAATGCTTCTGCGCGCTCTGGTAGGCGAGATTTAAAAGGGTTAGAGAATAACATAATGATTTTGTTCCCTTATCATTAACATATCATAGATATCATGTGTGCTTTGCGCAGTGAAATGACAAGTCTTGCTTATGATTTTTGTAATGCGGCAACGCCAGGCAAAGTCTTGCCTTCTAACCATTCCAAAAAGGCGCCACCTGCGAGTGATAAATAGCTAAATTCATCAGAAACACCAGCCACATTCAAAGCCGCCACAGTATCACCGCCACCAGCGACTGAGACAACATCACCTGACTTTGTTCTTGCCGCAACCGCTTTGGCAACAGCCACTGTGGCAGTATCAAATGGCGTGATTTCGAATGCACCCATCGGACCATTCCATAATATAGTCTTTGCTGAATTCACAACTTCGATTGCCTTGGCGATAGAGGCTGGCCCCACATCAAGCATCATTTCACCATCAACCATATCCTCATTATTGATGGCACGGTGAGCCGCGTTTGCTGCAAATTCAGTAGCCGCTAGACCATCTGTTGGGATAAC
>WTHW01000090.1:0-13093 GCA_011526395.1 Alphaproteobacteria bacterium | reverse complement strand
TCTGATAGTGCTTTTAATTCTGCCGCCATCTGATCACCCACATAGGCTGGCAAGTGATTTGTAATCGCCTGTGTCGATGCATGGGCGCGGTGCGCTGCAGAAAATGCATCTGCGATGAAAACATCACCCAATTTGGCAAGACAAGAGGCAAACTCGGTCTCATTTGCCTCCTCACCTGGCCAAAAGCGTAGATTCTCAGCCATAATGACGTCACCATTTTTCATATCTGCACAGGCATTTATGGCGTCTGTGGTTGTCACATCCTCAATGAAAGAAACAGGCTGGTTCAGTAGTTCGGACACATAGCTGGCTATAGGCTTTAAGCTTAATTCTGGCACGATGTTGCCTTTTGGCCTGCCGAGATGGCTTAAGAGAACAAGTTTCGCACCTTGCGCTATCAGCCTTGTAAGTGATGGCAGGACGCGTCTTATACGTGTATCATCTGTGATTTTGCCTTGCTTGATTGGTACATTAAAATCAACGCGCACTAGGCATATCTGCCCTTTGAAATCATGGTCATAAGCAAATTGGAATTGTGATAACATAACCGGCCTCTTTCGTGCTTTAACTTCACCTTGCGTTCCCCATAGCATAGGTAAGATATGAAATGCAGTAGAAATTCATGTTTTAATGGCATATTAATTAAGATAAATTTTCGTGATTATTGCATTTCATTCATCTTCAACAGGTTACTTCATGTCATCTAAATCTATACCTCCGTTTCATCTAGCCTTTGCTGTCACAGACCTTGCGAAAACAGAGCGGTTTTTTGTCAATCTGCTAGGTTGCACCACTGGTCGCACATCACAGAGATGGATTGATTTTGATTTTTTTGGACATCAAATCACAGCTCATCTTGTGGATGATGCGCTGCCTGAAGCAGAAACAAACCCTGTGGATGGAGAAAAAGTGCCGTCACGTCATTTTGGCGCTATTTTGGAGTGGGATGACTGGCAGGCACTTTCAAAAAGGCTAGTGGATGCCAAAATCTCGTTTTTGATAGAACCACAAATCCGGTTTGAAGGTGAAGTCGGAGAACAAGCCACAATGTTTTTCCGCGACCCATCTGGCAACGCGCTTGAGTTTAAGGCTTTCAAAGATAAAGCCATGATTTTTGCGAAATAAAGGGTGCATGCTGGCATGACGACCGCATGGCAAGAATTTCGTTCAGGGGTGGCTGATGGCCTGCCTCTACAGCTTGGGATCGTGCCTTTTGGCGCGGCCTTTGGGATTTTGGGCGTTGAATCTGGCCTGACAGCTTATCAAACATTTTTTATGTCGAGCTTGTTATTTGCTGGCACAAGTCAGATTATTTTTGCACAGCTGATTGCCCTCGCCACGCCTGTTTTAATCTTGCTCGGCTCTGTGGCAGCTTTGAATGCGCGGCACCTTCTATATTCGGCATCCGTGTCTGAATATCTTCGCGATAAACCACTGCGGTGGCGCATATTGCTAGCCTATCTTTTGACAGATGAAGCGTTTGCCGTATCCATTCTGCGTTATCAGAACAAGCCAGCAAGTCCCTTTATGCATTATCACCTTTTTGGGTCTGGCCTATTGCTGTGGTCAGTGTGGCAATTTTCAACCTTATTAGGCGTGCTAGCAGGCGCTGCCATACCTGAATCACTTGCGCTTGGGTTTGTGATACCCTTGATTTTCATGGCAATCGTCTTGCCTTTGATAAAAAGCCGGGTTGAGGTGGCAACAATATGTGCCAGCACAGCTTGTGTCTTTGCCTTTGCGCATTTGCCTTATAATTTGTGGTTATTGATTGCCGCAATTGCTGGCATTTGCGCTGGCGCATTAACAGCTAAATTCTATGGTGAGGCATCATGATCTGGTTTTTGATTATCCTAAGCGGGCTTATCACCTTTTCAATGCGTTTTATATTTTTAACGCCTGCGATGCCTGCGAATTTATCACCTCTTATGCTGACAGCGATGCGCCTTGTGCCGATTGCAGTTCTGTGGACGATTGTGGTAGCAGAAATATTTTTGCAGAATGGCGCCATTGCTGAGCTATCAACAAATATCCGCCTCTATGCCGCTTTGGGCGCGGCTGTGATTGTCATGGTAACAAAATCTGTAATTGGCACAATAATTGGCGGGATGAGCCTTTATTGGGGGTTAAGTTACTTATTGGGGTGAAGATATGACAGCACCCTGCCATCCATCACGGCAAGTCCTAGGGCGATGACGCAGAATCCTAGCATCTCTCGCACGCTTACCCATTGTGATAGGAATATAGCATCCAAAGTCACAGCAAAAATTGGCACAATAATTGTGACAAGCATAAGGTTAGATGCCCCGGCAAGGGCAAGAATTCTGAAATAAAGCATGTAAGCATAGCCTGTGCCGATGACGCCTAGCCCTATGGCGACAATCACAAGAGAGAATGTCACATCGAAGACAGGAAATGATTGGGTTACCAGCAGATATACACCCAATATAAGTGATGCACTCAATGTCGTTGCAAAGGCTGTGACAATGCTGTCATATCCTTGCAATTTCAGCCTGCCCCACACAGATGCAAAGGCATAGGATAGAGTTGCAAGTATCACAGCTAGCTGTCCGATTGAGGTTAAGTCGAATTGTGATAATTCTGACGGCCCAACAACGATAACAACACCAGACACGCCGATTATCACACCGATAAGGCGATGTGCTGATAATCTTTCATTCATGATAAAGATTGCCGCGACCAGCACGCCAAAGAAGGCTGTATTCGCATTTATGATGGACGCCATGCCACCTGTAATGGTCACTTGGCCATAAGCGATGAGGGTAAATGGTATGACGTTATTGATTGCGCCCATAACGAAGGTGGAAAGCCAAAACGAGGCTTGTTTCGGCAAAGCGCGCCTTGTTACGATTATCACAAATCCCAATGTCATGGCGCCAATGAGAACGCGAAAAAAGACCAGCGATGCAGGCGATAGCGCAACAAGTGCCATTTCAATGAATAAAAAGGATGCGCCCCATATTGCAGATAGCAATAATAAAAGGCCCCATGCCTGTTTTGACATTGCGTTTGCCATATTATGCCCTTTTCACGCTAGACAGATGAGAGTGCCACAAGCAACATGCGTATGCCCATGACAAAGAAGAACCATAGCAGAATACGCCTGAATAACGCACCATCAATTTTCTGACGAAGATGCTCACCAATTTGAAAGCCAAGCAAGGCGGCGATGATGCCGGCGAGTGCGGGGTAAAGGATGTCAGTTGTGATAAGACCTGTTACGAGATATCCGACGCTAAGGGGCAAGCACCCCACAAGTAATAAAAAACCAGCCGCCTCTACAAAGGCGCGCGGCGTTAAGTTCTTTGACAGCAGATAGATAACAAGAGGCACTGCCCACATGGACGTCAAAGCGCCCATCACACCCGCGGCAAAACCAAATAATATCTGCCAGAGTTTATCGCGATCAGGTGATAAGGGAATGGGTCTTTGGCTGAGATTATAAAGTGAAAATAAAATAACAGATGAAGCAACAGCCAATTGAAGCATGGCAGTTGATAATCGGACTGTCAAAAATGAAAAAGCAAAGATACTAAAGCTCAAACTTATCGCGAAGTAAGCATAGCTTGTCACAACCTTCCTGATGTTCTCTGCCCGGCTAAGCTGCCAGATATTGGCAACAAACATAGGTATCAAATTGATCGAAAGCGCCTGAATGGGCGACAAAATGAAGGTCATCAATGTCAAAGCGGTTGTTGGCAATCCAAGACCTAGCAGGCCTTTGATTGTGCCAGCGATGAGGTAAATACCGCCGACAAAGAAAATGAGAGAGACATCATCCAAAATCATCGTGTGGCAACATAATCTGCGTGATAACGCAAAGCAGCATCAGAAATGGCACTTGCAAGCTGTTCATCCAGTATAGTCAGCCCTTTCAGATCATGTGTTGTAAGTGAAATATGGAGCCTGTGATAGCTGTTAGACCAATCAGGGTGATGGTCAATGCTCTCAGCATAGATGGCAATTTCAGTCATGAACGCAAAGGCTTGTTTGAAGTCAGAGAATTTCAACGCTGTAGATATGGTGCGCCTTTTATCGTCAATCTGCCAATGGGGTAGTGATGACATCATCTCATCAATTTGCATCTGATTTAAAAGCTTTGGTCTCATGATAGCTATCTCTGATAGAGCCATATCGCTATATCAAACGCTATGGCAATGATGATTTAGATGGTCTAGGAATAGATTATGAAATTATTACTGATAGCACAAACGCCATCCAAAAATACAATAGAGTTGGGAGATGCCGCCTATAGCGCGCTTTGCACCTATTCAAGCTCATCAGCTGAGATTATCCAAAAATCGCCAACTGATGTGACGGCAAATGATCTTGATAATTGTGATGGGTTGCTTATAGGCACGATAGAGAATATCGGTGCTCTGGCAGGCCTTACGAAAGATATGTTTGATAGATGTTATAATGACTGGCTTGGTCTCTATGATGGCTTGCCTGTGGGGGTGTATATACGAGCAGGCCTTGATGGTACGGCGACGAAGCGCACGCTGATATCATATGCCAATGCGCAATCTTGGCGTCTTATCAGAGAACCGATTATATTGCATGGCACGTATAATCAACAAATGTGTGCTACTGTATCAGATCTAGCTGGCGCACTAGCGGCTGGTGTGGAAGCTGGCATTTACTAGGTGATATATTTATGAGATTGATACCCTTTTTTGCGGAAATCATGCCCTTAGTGTGTTTGTTTGTTGGCACCCAGCTTTATGATATTTTTATCGGTGCTGCGAGTGCTGTCATTGTGGCGATCATCGTTATGATCATCACCTATCTAAAAGAGAAGCATATCGCTAAATTCGCTGCATTTTCTGTTGGTTTATCAACAATTTTCACCATTGCGGCTATTATTGCTGGTGAAAGCCTGTTCATTAAAATACAGCCCACCTTGTTTAATTTATCATTTGCATTTGTGCTGTTATCAGGGCGCCTATTTGGAAAACCGATGATGAAGTATTTTTTTGGCACGCAATTTTTCTTGCATGATAAAGCATGGCTGACACTAACAGCGCGGTGGGGGCTGTTTATGCTTGTTCTCGCCTTGTCAAATGAATGGGCGTGGCGTCATCTTGATGATGAAGGATGGGTGAATTTCAAGGTGTTCATTGTGGCACCTGCGACAGCCTTATTCATGGCCGCGCAAATTCCTATCACCTTGCGTTCACGCATTAAGCCTTCTTAATCATATAGCCCATCACTGGCAGGTGAAGCGCAATATCGCCGACAGCATCATCAGTCAAATCAATCGAAACACGCGTGCTATCAAGCATACGAAGACGACCTGTGATATCTGGATCTGCTGTATCACCTGCTTGTCTGATGATAACCTTATCTCCGACCGCAAATCCTTCTGGATTTTGGCAGTGGATGCCTGTCGGGCTTTGCGGGGTGGCATCACGCGCAATCTCAAGCGCCGTTTCAGCAGCTAGTTCAGTCATTGTGCCGTGACCAAGCGCGGCCATCTTTGCCTCAAGTGCCATTAGGTGCGGGAATTGTGACAAGAATTCAGGACCGCGTTCCCATCTGCCATTAATGAACCATAATAGGTAATGCAAATTTGCATCAGCTTGATTTGGGCTATCTCCAAATAGGAAGTCACCTGATTGTGCGGCATGCGCCTCAACCATTGCAAAGCCTGCTTGGAGTTGCGCTTCGAAAGCTGGCAAATCAGCTTTCATTTGCTCTCTGGTCCAATCTTTGCCGAAGTAAATGCTCGCTCTGTCATTGATGAACCCTTCAGGCGCGCCATCCATTGCATGTGTTAAGATGACCCTGACAGCCAATGAAAACATGACTGATTCAGCCCAGCTCGCAAGTGTCATTGACATGCCTGTTACAAGTTGCGGTGTTGGCACTGCCTCGTCTAGCATGCGGAAAATATTCTGGCTATCGCCATAAATATCAGCCCCAATTTGCGCAACAGGTGTGCGCCTGTACCCACCTGTCAAAGGCATTAATAATGGTTTTGGTGGCACGCGCGGGATCTCAACAGAGTGCCACGACATCGCCTTCATACCAAAGGCAACACGCACCTTTTCAGCAACTGGCGATTGCGGATAATGATGGAAAATAACATCAGACATTTGTGATGACCTCACTTTTACTGTGTTGGCATGCTTTGTAACCAGACGCGGCCTGGACCGTTGAGAGAGGCGACATATTGGCCGTTTGGCAATTGTTCAAGCTCAAAGGAAATGGATGTTTCCATCGCCGCAAGAGCTCTGGCATCAATTTGAAGACAATCATCTTCATCTTCAAGCGTGATAGGAAATAAATCGCCGCTCATAAAGGCGACGATCACGCCCTCGCCGCTTGCTTGGAAGAGTTTATATGCACCTGAAATGCCTGATAGTTCCAAATCAAGTATGGTGGACAGCATCACATTTTGTGTTGCCGCAAACAGACTTGATGAAGATAAAATCAAACCTTTTCGATGGAGCATCATATCAAAGGCAATCAGTGAGCCTGTTGAGCTTGGCGATAAATACAGTATTTCCGTATCATCAGCTGCATTCTCATAAGAATCAAAACCGTCATACGTAGATGATGGCATGACAGATATTTTCGGTGATTTGGCAAGAAATGCGCCTTTTGCGGCAATGATGGTACTGCCCGCGGGGCATTCAAATTCTAAGGCAGGTGATGTGCCTTCAACAATGCGATATGTTGGCAGTATGATATCTGAAGACATGTCTGCGGTCGCCACTTCAATATCAATATCGTCACTCATCACTCAAACCCTCTATGATAGCTCTTGCTGATTTGTGAACTATAGCCCGGCTAGGTCATATCGAAAAGAGAAACATGGCTGGTGCCTTCATGAAACTGCAAAAAATAAAATCGCTATGGAAAGTCATCCTTCTGTTTAGCGATTGTCGTAAATGAAATAACAGATTGGAGATTTCATTATGGCTAAATCCTTTTTCACAGACCAAGCATCACGTCTTAACATAATGGCAAAAGCTATCTTTGCGCTTTTCATGTCTTTCTCAATTTTATCAGCTCCCTCTTTTGCGGCAGGCACATATGATGCACCGGCGAAGACCAAAGAGGTCAAAGAGCATGCCTCTATGACGCTGGCAAAAACAGCCCTGAGCAAGGAAGATTATAGCGCTGCTCTTGATGCGCTTGCCATTGTGATTACTGATGAGCCAGATAATGCAGATGCATGGAACCTAACCGGTTTCTCACATCGAAAATCTGGCAATTATGGGGAGTCTAAAATTGCTTATGAAAAAGCGCTGACAATCGACCCAAAGCATAAAGGCGCCCTTGAATATATGGGTGAGTTATATCTTACTCTTGGCGATTTGCCGAAAGCAGAAGAATTACTGCGCCGCCTCAAAAATGCTTGCTCTTTTTTCTGCGAAGAAAGAGATGATTTGAAAAAAGCAATTAAAGCCTACAAAAAGGAAAATGGCTAGAAGGGGTGTTTTGTTTCCACTTTTGACAATTCAGATATTGTCTCAACACCAAGCTGTATCATCGTGTTGGACAACTCTTCAGTTAACACATCACCAACATGATGAGCCCCTGCTTGGCCAAGTGCCGCAACACCAGTCATAAAGGCGCGGCCCAAGAAACAGAAATTAGCCCCTAGAGCAAGTGCGCGCGCAATATCAAGACCAGAGCGCAAACCAGAGTCAACCGCAAGTGTCACATCATCGCCAAGCCTGTCACGCAAATGAGGCAATAAGGAAATAGGAGATGGCGCACAATCTAGCTGACGGCCACCGTGATTTGACAAAACAAGCCCATCAATGCCTGTTTGAAGGGCGCGCTCACAATCATCAAAATGAAGTGGCCCTTTCAAGAGCATGGGGCCATCCCACATCTCTCTTAAGTCTGCTAGATAATCCCATGTAAGAGAGCCGTTAATTTGGCTAGCTATGAATTTCGTTATATTGCTGAGCTCATCCTTGGCAGCATATGGCTCAAGGTTACGGAAGCGGAATTTACCGCCTTGACGCAATGCCGCCATAGCCCAGCTCGGGTGCCATGCTGACTGCCACAAAACGCGCAATGTTGGGCTAGATTCAGACCGCGAGCCGATTGGTGCGCCGGCTATGCGCATTTCCTCACGCCGGCTAGGAGCTGGCACATCAGATGTTAAAATGAGTTTTGTGAAGCCAGCAGCTTTGGCACGTGCCATTAAATCTTTAGCTATCGCCTTGTCATTTGGTGCATAGAGCTGGAAGAACCCTTTATCACCAGCGATTGGCCCTATCTGCTCGATGCTAGCGCCAGCGACTGTGCTAAGACCATAGCCATAGCCGGAGGCAGATGCCGCCTTTGCCAGCGCCATCTCTGAGCCTGGCCAAATCAAAGATGACAGCCCCACCGGCGCCACAGAGAATGGCACTGAAAAACGGGTTCCCAAAAAATCTGTTGATAAATCAGTTGGCACACGCCCACGCAATTGGCGCGGCATTAACCGCACTTTATTATAATCATTTACGCTGTCATCACGTGCCTGATTTTGCCCTGTGCCTGAAAATAGATAAGCGCCAACAAATGGTGGCAACCGCTTGATAGCTTGTTTTTCCAAATCAGAAACACGAGGATATTTTGTCATATAATTGGACATGAATTGAGACCAGACTTTGCAAGAAACAGTGTGAAGATCGTATCCTAGCTAGGATTGTAAAGCAATTTCAAATGCATGATTTGCACATCGTAAGATGGCACTAGAACCCTTCCAAAGGTCGCAGAGGCTGTCCTTTGATGTAGCTTTCCATATTCTCGCACATTTCGCTGTAAAAGATTTTCATTGTCTGCTCGGTTACATATCCAATGTGAGGGGTCATGAGAAGATTAGGTGTTTGGCGAATGATGGCATCTGATGGCACTGGCTCATGAGCATATACATCTGTTGCAGCAGAGCCAATCGCACCTGATTGCAAAGCAGATATAAGTGCATCAGTATCAATGATCCCTGCCCTTGATGTGTTGACGATGCTGGCTGTGTTTTTCATCAAGGCGAATTCAGGCTCTCCGACCAAATGCCTTACTCTGTCAGACATTTTTAAATGTATGGAGATAAAATCAGAGGTTTTGAAGAACTCTTCTTTATCTGCATAACGAACTTGCATCTCATCACATCGCTCTTGCGTCAAATTCTGAGACCATGCCTGTACATCCATACCATAGGCTTGCCCTAGCTTTGCCAAAGCGCCGCCCAAACGACCAAGCCCCAAGATGCCGAGGGTTGAGCCAGCTAAATCTCGCCCTGTTGAGACTTGCCACCCACCATTTGTCATGGAGGTGGCATTTTGGAATAAATTACGCGCAAGATTACCGATCAGAGTCATCGCAAGCTCTGGTGTCGCGATGGCTGGTGAATGTGTTCCCATCACCATAATATTTCTGGCCTTTGCAGCTTGTTTATCAATGGATTGATTATGCATCCCGGTTGTAACGATAGCTTCGAGATTTGGTAATTTATCCAATAAGTCAGCTGTTATCGGGGTGCGCTCTCGCATGATGCCAATCATATGATAGGGCAAAAGGCGGTTTATTAAGTCTTCACCAAGGATTGTGTCATGATAAAAATCAACTTGATGCTCTTTTAACAAGCCATCCCAATTTGCACTTTTGGATGCATCCTTATTCCAATCATCAATGATGGCAATTTTCATAATTTTGACCTCATACAGCTAGTTTTTTGCATTCCATCTGTTCTTGCATAGTGTGACATCATTTCGTAAAGATATGAAGCAGATATGGCACCTTTAACGAGACAATTTTGCTATCTTTTTTTCTAGACCATTACCTATCAGGCGAAGCAAGTGTTAAGCACAGTTTTGCAACAACATTGATCGCGATAGGATTATGGGGCGCGCTTGGTATCGCATTGGGAAATGTCATTTCAACATCCCTCTCGATTTCGGTGATTGTCTCAATCGTAAATATATTCTTTGTTGTTTGGGGCGCTCTTGCCATATATGGTGCTAGCATCACATCACATGCCATTAGCCAAAGCTATAGTCACAGCATGGTAAAATTTGGCCTTAGGTTTTTAAATTTTTTAATATTATTTGTGGGTATTGTGATGATCATTTTGGCAAGCTCTGGTCAAATTAGCTGGATGACTTACCTTTATCAGGGTGTGCATCACTAGTCATTGTGACCGCGTAAGGATACTATTTTGGAACTCATTATTTTTGATAAAGATGGTGTCTTATTAGACTTGTCGCAAACATGGCTCCCTGTTGCTCTGGATATCACATATTTTCTGTCCGAATTGACTGAGCATGAAGTCTCAGCATCTATATTCCAAGACATCATTGGTATTGATGAGGAAACGCGCCAAATTGACCCAGATGGCTTGTTTGCCGCTGGCTCATTTTTGGATCAACAAGCTGCCTGTGCTGAATTGGCGCCTATCCTACGGGACCATTTTACCACCGATAGCTATCGCGAAAAAATTCAAGCCATTGTCGATAAAAATGCGCTACGGCCACCTGCGCCCCTTGGCGCTGTCACAGCCACGCTAGACAAATTGCGTGCAGATGGGTATCGGCTTGCAGTGCTAACCAATGATTCAGAAAAATCTGCTATGCGCTCATTAACCCGCATGTCACTTGTATCTTATTTTGAGATGATTGTTGGATATGATTCAGGGTATGGCGGCAAACCTGATCCGACAGGCTTCCACGCTATCTGTGATCACTGCCATGTATCACCTGATAAGACAATTATGATTGGTGACACCTCAGCTGACAGAAACGTTGCACAGGCCGCGGGAGCTGGCTTATTCGTTGGCATTTCAGCATCCTACCCTGAAAGCACAAAAGCGCTAGACGGCGCCAAGCATCTATTGCCGAATATTAATGGGCTTCCTGATTTACTTGAAAGCGTGAAGGGCTAGCCAACAAACGCTTTTTCAAGGACATATGTTGCAGGCTTGCTATTTGCGCCTTCTTCTAGCCCTGCCGCCTCAAGCAACGCTTTCACATCCGTGTTCAGCCCCATCGAGCCGCAAATCATAACGCGGTCATCATCTGCATTAAAGGCTGGCACTTGCAAGTCTGAGAATAACTCACCATTTTCAATCAATGTGGTAATACGACCCATTTTTGGGCTCTGCTCTCTGGTAGTTGTTGGGTAGTAGCGTAATTTTTCCGATGCTAATTCACCAATCAATTCATCTGATTTTGCTTGCTCGATTAACCATGCGCCATAGGCAAGTTCGTCTGCATCGCGGCAGGTATGTGTTAAGATTACATCTTCAAATTGTTCATAGACTTCTGGGTCTCTTATGAGGGAGGCAAATGGCGCAATGCCGGTGCCTGTTGCAATCATATAAAGACGCTTGCCGGGAATAAGAGCATCAAGAACCAATGTGCCAACCGGCTTGGTCTTCATAATAATATGATCGCCAACTTTGATATTTTGAAGCTTTGATGTAAGCGGGCCATCCTGCACTTTAATGGAATAAAATGCCAATGTTTCAGACCAAAAAGGTGCGGCAATGGAATAAGCGCGCAATAAAGGCTTTCCATTATCACCTAGCAAACCTATCATCACAAACTCACCAGAACGGAATCGGAAGCTAGACGGACGCTCAACAGTGAAATGAAATAACCTGTCATTCCAATGAGTCACAGATAGTACCTTCACGCTATCTTTTGTATCGGCAGGAACACCGACAGATATGCTATTGGAAGATGAGATGCCTGTCTCAGTCATTGGATATTCGTTCCTAAATTGCGTCTATGGTTTTTATTAGCAGTTAAGCGGTAGAGATATCCTCTATACAAGCTATTTAGTCAATTATCTTTCATAGAAAATCATTGCACTGCGCGAAGCTTATTTAAAAAATACAACCCACACAGAAGACTTTGTGTCTCAGCTAGGCGCTTATTTTAAGATATAATGGGTTCATCACTTTGCCCCCTCTAACAGATGCCTAAACTAGCAAATTTAGCCTTGACTAAATTCATAAGCTTAGTAACATATTGAAAGCTTAAGTTAACGTAGAAATCTACCAACACCTATCATGACTGCTCAGACGATACAGCCACTATCACCAAATGCTGGTCAACGCCCTACTGCTATCTATTGGGGGTTGCTCCTGACTGCTGCTATGCTTGCTCTCTGGGCTGCGCTCGATCAAGATTTCGCTCAGATTATCATTGCCACGATTGCAGATGCTTATTTGCAGGTAACGACATTTGTGGCGGCGACATTGCTGTTATTCTATGGGCTGGAGCGCATTTTCGGCTTCAGCGCTGTAAAGATGTTAAGCCGCTCTGGTGGCTGGCAAGTGCCGATTGCGGCCGCGCTTGGCGCATTGCCAGGTTGCGGGGGCGCGATTATTGTTATCACAAATTACGTGTCAGGCAGATTAAGCTTTGGCGCTGTTTTAGCAACATTAACCGCCACTATGGGTGATGCTGCTTTCTTGCTGATTGCAAAAGAGCCTGTCACTGGCCTGATGATGATGGGCATTGGCTTGGTTGTGGGAACAATCACAGGATATATCGTTGATTATGTGCATGGCAGGGACTTTCTGCGCCCAGATACGCCAGCACAGACAGATGATGTCACAACAGCAAATGCGCGCCATGACGCTCCTAATTTTGCAAATAAGCTATGGCTGTTTGCCATTGTGCCGGGCATCATAATTGGTGTGCTAGGCGCATTCCAAATTGACTTAGATCCCCTACTAGCAAATTCGATGACCGATCAGCCTGTGACGTTATTTGGCTTTATGGGTGGCACATTATGTTTTGCGATGTGGTTATTGCCACGTTTTATGCAATCCAACATAAAACCGGCTGTACAAAGTGCCATTTTACGTCAGACGATCTCTGATACCAACTTTGTAACAGGGTGGGTTATCATTGCCTTTTTACTGTTTGAAGTCTCGTTATTTGTCACAGGCTATGAGCTAGCTGAACTATTTGACGGGCTTGCCATATGGGTGCCACTTATCGCTGTTATCATCGGCCTACTCCCCGGTTGTGGCCCACAAGTATTAGTAACAACCTTATATCTGTCAGGTATTGTGCCCTTATCAGCACAAATAGCTGTCTCTTATACACATCTCCGA
>WTHW01000204.1 GCA_011526395.1 Alphaproteobacteria bacterium | reverse complement strand
TATGATCAAGGTTCTTACATGAGCTTCATTCGACATGATGCCCCATATCAATGCGTCGATTTCGCTGGTGAAACTTTGCCATGGATTGGCGGTGACCTTCAGACGATGCGACACAGCCTGATTGGAAGTGCTCCCTTATGTGGTCATGGTGAGCAAGTTTTGATAGATTTGCCTGATGGCGATCAATTGCTAGGCGCCTATCACGAGGCAGACACTGATAGCTTTGCAAATCCTAAAGGATTAATCATTATTATTCATGGCTTGGCGGGTGATTATAATGGTGTTCACCCTTGCCTGATAGCACGGAGCGCAAAGAAGCGCGGCTTTAGCGTTCTGCGTATTTGTATGCGAGGCGCAGGTGCTGGCCATTCCTATGCAAAGTCATCATACCATGCAGGTAGATATGAAGATATTGGCGTTGTGGTCACAACATTGCGGCAACGATTTCCAAACCTAAAATTATATATTTGCGCTTATTCTCTTGGCGGCACCATTGCAGTGAATTTTATGGCACGTGGTAATGCCTCACATCTCGTAGACGGAGCCATTTCATTTTGCGCGCCGATTGACATGGTTGAAAGTGCAAAGAGATTTCATAGCCCTCGCAATCGAATATATAATCGTTATTTCACCAAGTCTTTAATCGCTCATGCCTTGAAGCGAAAGCTAGATGATGGTGTATCGAAAGCGGAATTAGCAAAGATTAAATCTGTTCGCGACTATGATGATAAGATAACCTGTCATATTGCAGGCTATGAGGATGCAGATGCTTATTATGAGGGAAGCTCACCCCTGCCCCATCTATCAAAAATCACAACACCAACTATGCTTGTTCACAGCGATAATGACCCTCTCATACCGGTGGCTGCTTATCAAAAAATAAACACGCATAATTCTCTATTTTGCGTTATTACTAGAGGCGGTGGTCATGTCGGCTTTCATTCAAGGAGACAATCATATGACTGTTGGCAAACAGAGATGGCAATGCAATTTTTTGAATGGCGCGTTGGCGATATAAAAACTGATTAAGAGAACCAATGTCAGATATCAAATCACATCAAATGAAAGCAGGCGGGCTAGACGTATCTGTCATTAATTTTGGCGCGTCTTTGCAAGATTTGCGTCTGGCATCACAAAGTATGCCGCTTGTTCTTGGATACCAAGAGGCTGATGACTATAAAAAAAACACCAGCCATTTAGGAGCAACAGCAGGCATATATGCCAACCGTATCGCCAATGGCTATTTTGAAATAGATGGCAAAGGCTACCATCTAGATAAGAATGAAAATAATACTCACACGCTTCATGGCGGAGATGAGGGATGCGGCACACAGCTATGGGAGTTTGTGTCTTGGGGCAACGACCATGCTAGTTTGCGATGGCGTCAAAGTGACGGGCATATGGGCTTTCCTGGTGATGCCGAGGTGTTATGCCATTATAGATTAGATGAAAATCAAACGCTTCGAATCTCATATGAAGCAGTATGTGATAAAGATAGCTTTATTAACATCGCGCACCATAGCTATTTTAGGCTAGATGACACAGCTGATATATCGCAACATCAATTGCAGATTAATGCCGACCATTATTTACCTGTTGATAATGAAAACATTCCCACTGGTGAAATGAGACAGGTAATAGATACGCGGTTTGATTTCCGTGATTTAAGGGCAGTTGGCACACAGGAAATCGACCATAATTATTGCCTGACAAGAGACGGCAATATGCGCGAGGTAGCACGATTATTCAGCCCTTCGTCTGGCATTGAAATGATAATGTCGT
Organism: Alphaproteobacteria bacterium; assembly: GCA_011526395.1. GTDB lineage: Bacteria > Pseudomonadota > Alphaproteobacteria > Puniceispirillales > Puniceispirillaceae > UBA685. Next base: position 2,851 of record WTHW01000204.1, on the reverse strand, counting down.
CTGACCAAGTGGGCCTGCAATGCTATACAGCAGATCACCTGTCAGAAAGCGGGCAAACCCATCATGGAAAAAGTTACCGCGCACGTGATGGCATATGCCTTGAGCCACAATATTGGCCTAATTCGCCGAATATGCCACAATTTCCATCCAGTTTCTTAAGAGCAGGCACACGCTATGAGCAAGAATTGCAATTGCAATTTATTCAGCACAAGTGAGCATAATGATGACGACCTATTCGCAATCTGAAAAACGGCTTGTTATTATCATCACCTCTCTTGTGACAGGTATTGGCTTTATTGACACCACTGCCTTGAATGTAGCTTTGCCCTTTATTCAGGAAGATTTAAATGCTAGTGCCGCTGATGCTTACTGGGTAATGGAAGTCTACTTGCTTGGCCTATCGGCATTACTTATGGCTGGTGGCGCGCTTGGTGATAGTTTTGGACGCAGACGCCCGTTGATTTGGGGCGTGGCGTTATTTGGTATAACATCCCTTGGATGTGCTTTATCTACAGAAGCAGCAACACTTATTGCATTTCGCGCACTCCAGGGTATTGCGGCTGCGATTATGATACCTGCTTCACTTGCATTGTTGAATGCCTCTTTCCCGCCAGAGGAACGCGGTGCAGCTATAGGCAGATGGTCTGCCCTCGTCTCGTTAACAATACCTCTCGGCCCATTATTTGGCGGAATTGCTGTTGATTTACTCTCATGGCAGACAATTTTTTGGGTAAATTTACCCTTATGCCTTATTGTATTGATATTGATGCGCGGCCTCAGGAAACCACCTTTTGAGCCGCCAGAATCTGTCCCATTGGATATTATCGGCTCACTCTTTGTGACGTTGTCACTTGGCTTTATAACATATGCACTTATGGAAGCTGGCCGTCATGGCAACTTCACTTTATTTCACCTCCAGCTTTTGCTGCTTGGCATTCTGTCATTTGGCATTTTTGTCTATTCTCAAAAAAGACTTAAAACGCCGATGATCCCGCCTCATCTATTCACTGATAGACGTTTTGTGATCGTGAATTTGCACACCTTTTTCCTATTTGCAAGCTTCCAGAGCGCAACTTTCTTCTTGTCATTTTTACTAGTTCAATCTTATGGCTATAGCGCGATACAAGCTGGTGCATCTGCGCTACCTATCTCTATCCTTGTGACCCTATTATCCCGGTTTGCAGGAGCTTGGACATCACAACATGGCCCACGAGGCATATTGTTATTATCATCAACATTGTTAGGGATAGCGTTCTGGTGGCTGTCACTTACAGATGGTCAGTATTTTTCTACAATCCTTGTGCCAATGGTTATTTTAGGCCTTGGTGTAGCAGCCTTTGCGGCACCTGTCACAACTGTCGCAATGGCATCTGCTGGCGAGGGGCGTGACGGCCTTGCAAGCGGTGTTAATAATGCAGTGGCACGCATTGGCCCGCTATTGGCAATTGCCGCCCTAGGCTTTGCGATGGCTTCTGAATTTGAGGCGCAAATGCTCTCTCATAATGATTTTGGCAATTTAACGCCAGTCGTTCAGGATTATTTGCGCGCTCATATGAATGAGTTAGGTGGCATGGTTTTACCAACGGACTGGCAACAAAATGACCTCATGAAAAGCGACCTTATCATTAAGGAAAGTTATGCAAATACAGTGAAATTTGCCTTACGCATTTGCGCTGGCATGATGGCTATCTGCGCTATTTTAACGCTTTGGTATCGCAGAGACGATATCAGCTAGCGTTCGCTTTCCTCTTGACCGTTTGTATCTCACATTCAAAGATATAAGCAGTCTACTGGGGAGAAGACACCATGACAAAAGCATTTTTGAAGAACTCTTATGTTCTTAACAGCGTTGATAATACTCGTGATTATTATCGAGATTGGGCAGCAAGCTATGATGAAGAGATCACCGAAAATGGATATCAAACACCAAAACGTTGTGCAGAAGCGCTAGCGCGCCATCAGGAGAATAAGTCTGTTAGCATTCTTGATATAGGATGCGGCACTGGTCTGTCTGGCATGGCCTTTCGCGCTGAAGGTTTTAACAATTTACATGGCAATGATTTAAGCCAAGAGATGTTAGATGTTGCAGCGACAAGGTCCATTTACCAAACCCTCTCGCTAGCTGATTTACATAATCCGCTTGATTTTGACACTGGTGCCTATGATGTGATTGCTGCTGTAGGGGTTATCTCTGTTGGTCATGCCCCGCCAAGCACAATCGCTCAGATGTTTGGTAAGCTAGCTCAAGACGGCATATTTGTATTTTCAATAAATGATGCCAGCATTGCAGACGGCACATTCGTGCCTGCGGTAGAGCAGTTATTGGCAAGTGAGAATGCGTTATTATGCGAGGCGCATTACGGCGAACATCTTCCAAAGATTGGCATGAAGTCCACAGTGTATGTTATAAAAAAGACCGCCTAATTGGGTAGATTAAGCGGTCTTTCACAAATATCCGACATTCAGAATATATATTGGGGTCAAGAAACCTGAATGCCGGATATATGTTAAAATTTATGCACGTATAAAGGTGACGGCGTATTTTACTTCACCGTCGAACAAGGTCTTAGCGCCCTTGCCATCAGCCATGTAAAAATTGTGGCCTGCGATACGATTTTCCAAACGATAGCCCTTCGATGCCATGCGTCTTTTGTGGAATTCCATAGCAGCTGAATCGAAACTGTCAGCCAAAATCGTAATACGCTCCTGCGTTAATTCTTGATCATTCAGATCATCCATTGCTCTCTCCTTTATATCGGGTGCAATACGAGATCGCATCTCACCTAAAAACTATTTCCACCCTTAGACTAAGCGCATTCTATTTCAGAACAAAGGAAAAGAGTGTTAAAAG
>WTHW01000065.1 GCA_011526395.1 Alphaproteobacteria bacterium | reverse complement strand
CCTGCAACAACACGGTTATGAGCCGTGGGTTCTAACCAATTGAACTACAGGCCCCTTCATTTCTTATTTTGCAAGCTGTTGATAGTACAAGCTCGCTATGAAATCAATGCTCAAGGAAGCTGCGTAATTTACGTGATCTAGATGGATGCTTCAGCTTGCGAAGAGCTTTTGCCTCAATCTGTCTGATACGCTCTCTTGTGACAGAGAATTGCTGACCGACTTCTTCGAGTGTATGGTCAGTGTTCATACCAATACCAAAGCGCATACGCAAGACTCTCTCTTCGCGCGGTGTCAAACTTGCCAGCACACGCGTTGTTGTCTCACGAAGGTTAGACTGGATAGCAGCATCAAGTGGCTGAATCGCATTCTTATCTTCAATGAAATCACCAAGTTGGCTGTCTTCTTCATCACCAATCGGCGTCTCTAGAGAGATAGGCTCCTTCGCGATTTTTAAAACCTTGCGCACTTTATCTAGTGGCATAGATAGCTTTTCTGCCAATTCTTCAGGTGTTGGCTCGCGGCCAATTTCATGAAGCATATGGCGCGAGGTGCGTACAAGCTTGTTAATTGTCTCGATCATATGAACAGGGATACGAATTGTACGCGCTTGGTCTGCAATTGAACGTGTAATCGCTTGGCGAATCCACCATGTCGCATATGTTGAGAATTTATAGCCTCTGCGATATTCAAATTTATCGACAGCTTTCATCAAGCCAATATTGCCTTCTTGGATCAAATCAAGGAATTGAAGTCCGCGATTTGTGTATTTTTTGGCAATTGAAATCACAAGGCGCAGATTGGCTTCCACCATTTCTTTTTTGGCACGTGCCGCTTCACGCTGACCACGTTGCACGGTCTGAATCATTTCTCTGAATTCTGGAATGGATAAACCAATATCAGCAATCATCAAATCCATTTTCTCTTGGGTGTCTTTGATGTCATCAGCGTGATTTTCTAACAATTTACGCCAAGCGGCATTGTTGAATTTATCACCTGGCCAATTGTCAACATTCTCACGACCTGTCCACGCTTCAATAAATTGCGTGCGGTTGACACGGCAATCAGTTGCAAGGCGCAAAAGCTGACCTTCAACAGCTGTCACATCGCGTGATAACTCAAATAATTGTTCTGATAAGGCTTCAAGACGGCCAGCATTCAAATAAACAGCTTCCATCTTTTCAGCCAGCGCAATGCGTGCCTTTTGCAATTCAAGCTGTTTGTCAGCACCAAAAGCTGTTTCTGCTTTCAAGGCCTTCAAATGTTGTGTTTGCAATTTGTTGTAATGTTTATAGGCGGCTTCAACATCATCAAAGCTGGCAAAAACATCGTCTCTGACAGCATCTTCCATGGCGGCAAGTGACATATTTAGATCGTCAAGATCATCATCATCCTCTGTCTCAGCATCGCCATTTTCTGAAGACGTTTCATTTTCATCTTCCTCGTCTTCTTCCTCATCATCATCTGCGATAGCCACATCAGGCTCATCATCAGCAAGGCGCAACTCATTTTGGTCTTCAAGTGGTGCGCCATTTAGTCTGTTGTAAGTTGTATCAAGATCAATGATATCGCGAAGTGGCATTTCGCCTTCTTCAACACGCTTGCGCCATTCAATCAATGCTCTGATTGTCAGCGGACTTTCATAAATGCCGCCAATCATCATTTCTCTGCCAGCTTCAATACGCTTTGCAATCGCGATTTCACCCTCACGAGACAACAGCTCAACAGTGCCCATTTCACGCAAATACATACGCACAGGATCATCTGAGCCAGACACATCACTATCTGATAGATTGCCTGATGTTGTGCCTTCTTCTGATGATGATGTTTCTGCAACATCATCACTATCAGCAGCATCGATGACATTCACGCCCATCTCGCTCAAAGCTGACATCACATCTTCAATTTGCTCAGATGTTAGCTCATCTTGTGGTAACGCATTATTCAGCTCGTCATGTGTGACGTAACCACGTTCTTTACCTTTTTTAATGAGCGTTTTGATCGCAGAATTATTGGTATCAAGAATTGGGGCATCGCCCTTCGCGTCTTTTGTTTCAGCCGCGCTTGTGCTTGATTTACGTGCCATCAGCAATTTCTTTCGTCAGTTATCAAAATAAGCGCTCGCCCATAATGATATTGTCATTTTTTCAATTAACGCCCTAGCCGCGCTAATAGTTCCCCCAGCAATAAAGACACTTTTTGTGTTTCCATGTCTTTTGGATGCTTCCCCAGACGCGCTATCATATCATCAGAGTACAATTCAGACAATATTTGGCCGTGTCCCTTACCTTGTAAATGGTGATGAAGTGCCTCTGCGTCAAGGTCAGCATCCTGCAATACTATATCTAGCATTTCTTTTTTTAAATCTTCAAGCCGGGTATCACCGCCCTTACGGCCAAAATCAACCATTGCTAGCTCTTCATATATATCAGCAATCTTTTCAGGATAGGCCAATAGTAAGGCTAACATCGCAGATAATCTTCGTCTTGCGCCTGTCTCAGGTCTATGAATTCTGCGGGGGCTAGATAGGCTTTGTGTGCCAGTGGCGGTGCGTAATGAATTCCGCAAAGATTGAATGCGATATTCAATATCATCTCCATAGGCTTGGCGCGTTTGATTATGTCCAATCGTGCGAACCATATCGCGCAGCTGCTGAAAAAAGGCAGCTCTGCTAGTTGGCTCATCAACATTAAATTGTTGGGCAACCCGCTCCCATAAGGCATCTGCCAAGCTTGCGGCCGTATTAATAATCGCCTTAAACGCTTCAGTGCCATCATGTCGCAAGATATCATCTGGGTCTTGCCCTTTTGGCATAACGGCGATTCGAACAGATTTGCCAGGCTCTAAGACTGGTAATATACGTTCTATTGCGCGCATGGCGGCTGTTTGACCTGCCTTATCACCATCAAAACATAAGATAGGTTCATCATGAAGTTTCCATGATAAGGCAATCTGTTGTTCAGTCATGGCTGTGCCAAGTGGCGCCAATGCACCAGCGACATTCGCTTGCGTGACAGCGATAACATCCATGTAACCTTCAACAATTAACAAAGGAAGGTTCCGGCGCACTCTCTCCCTTGCTTGTTGCCAGCCATATAGCACTGCCTTTTTCGCGAAAGTCGGCCCATCTTTGGAATTCAGATATTTTGGCATTGCATCACCCATGGCGCGTGCGCCGAATGCAATCACGGCGCCTTGCCGGTTGCATATTGGGTACATTATGCGATTGCGGAAATAATCATAAATCTCGTTATTTGTCTCTGACCTGCCACATAGACCTGATTCGAGCAAAGTCGCTTCATCAAACCCTTTTTGCTGCATATGTGTGCGAAGGCCGCTCGCTGGCGCAAACCCTATTTGAAAGTCAGCTTTTGTATCAGGGCTTAAGCCTCTATCATCAATATAGGCTCTGGCTGCTGAAGCGCCATGCGTTGCGAGCTGTGATTTATAAAATTCAGCAGCAGCGCTAAGCGCGTCCATAACTGTTTTGCGCCTTTGTAATTTAACAGGGTCTACCGGTCTTTGATCTGGTATTGCGATGCCAGCTGATTCAGCCAATCTGGTGACAGCTTCGGTGAAATCCAACCCTTCAGTTTCGCGCAGAAATGTGATGGCATCACCACCAGCACCGCAACCAAAGCAATGATAATAACCTTCATCATCATTGACTGAAAAAGACGGCGTTTTTTCATTATGAAAAGGACATAAGCCTGTTTGGCGTCTGCCTTTTTTGGTCAATTTCACGCGCTTGCCAATTATTGATGACAACGAAATGCGACTTCGTACTTCTTCAATAAAATCAGGTGTGAATGACATTTGTATTTGCTTTATATAGTCTGCTCAAAACCACTATATGATTAAATAGATGATAAAATAAACATGCAAGCCTTGCATGATAACAAGCGCCAAAATGGCTTGAAACAGCAAACAGCCTAACGGTGTTTAGCTATTTTGCATCAAACGTGATTTGATTTCACCGCTCGCAGCACCAAAATCAATCTGTCCAGCATATTTGCCTTTCAGAACACCCATAACTTTACCCATATCTTTTACAGACTCAGCACCTGTTTCAGATATTGCATTTGTGATGGCCTCTTCTAGCTCTGCCGCTGTTAACTGTTGTGGCAAGAATTGCTGAATAACTCTGATCTCTTCATTTTCAGCAGCCGCTAATTCAGGGCGATTGCCCTCATTATATAATTTTACCGATTCGGCGCGTTGTTTAATCATTGTCTGCAACATAGACAAGATTTCATCATCAGATATGCCATCTCCTGAACCTTTTGTTCTGGCGGCAATATCTCTGTCCTTCAGCGCCGCTGTGATGAGGCGGATGGTTGAAAGTGCAGTTTTATCTTTTGCTTTTAATGCTTCTTTTTGAGCATTGCTAATGGCATCACGCATAATGATCCCTTTCATTCATATCCGTCGGGCGCTCAGATATATTATTCGCGCGCCTGTTAGTTGTAAAATGCAACGGTTCGGGGCTTTTAATACAAGAATATTCCGCGGACAAGAAAAAACATCAAAAACAGCTCTTCAAGCTCTTGACCTTTTGCCTCATTACGCTGTATCACATGGCAATTTTGCGCGCGTTTTCGTCAGGGAATATGCCGCATGAAGGCAAATATATCTCGCCGCCGCAGAATGAGTGCTATCTCACAATAGCGCGC
>WTHW01000238.1 GCA_011526395.1 Alphaproteobacteria bacterium | reverse complement strand
GCCGCTTTGCCAATGGTGTCATGGGACATATCTATTCCTCACGCCTCGCGACAGGCCGCAAGATGGGCTATGCTTATGAGATTCACGGCACTAAAGGCTCTATTGCTTTTGATCAGGAAGATCAAAATGCGCTTTTCTTATATCGTGCAGAAGGCCCTGAAGCTGAACGGGGATTTAAAAAAATTCTCGCAGGCCCTGCTCATCCAGATTATCTGCCATTCTGCCAAGGGCCCGGCCATGGCACCGGCTATCAAGATACAGTCATCATCGAAGGCAAGGATTTCTTAGAAGCCATTGCCACAGGTAAAGCTATCTGGCCCACATTCCGGGATGGATTAGCGGTTGCCGAAGTAGTTGATGCTGTGCATAAATCTGCCCAAACTGGCAGTTGGGTGCCGGTCGTTCAAGTTTAGGAGAGTTCACATGACAATCAGAATTGGTAATGCCCCTTGTTCATGGGGCGTAGAATTCGCCAATGACCCCCGTAACCCGCATTGGCGCACGGTCCTTCAGGAATGTGCTGAGGCAGGATATAAGGGCATTGAGCTTGGTCCCGTTGGCTTTATGCCAGAAGACCCTTCAGAGCTTGGCGAAGCGCTTGATGAATTTGGCCTTGAGCTGATTGGCGGCGTTGTGTTCCGTGCGTTTCATGATAAGGACAAATGGGATGATGTCATGGATGGGGCTGTGCGCACCTGCCAAGCCCTCAAAGCCCATGGGGCAAGCCATTTTGTGCTAATTGACAGTATTTCACCGCGCCGCGCCCCAACAGCAGGCCGTGCTGATGAGGCAGAACAGATGGATGATGCTGAATGGCAGGCTTATCGGGACCGGATTGTTACTATCGCCAAGATGGGTGCTGAAGAGTATGGCCTTATCCCTGAATTGCACCCTCATGCAGGCGGCTTTATGGATTTTGAGCCAGAGGTTGAGAAGCTTTTATCAGAAGTAGATAGCAATGTGTTAAAGCTATGTATTGATACTGGCCATTGCACCTATGCCGGTTTTGACCCTGTTGCTTTTATGAAGCGTCATAGGGACAGAATTACCTATGTGCATTTTAAATCCACTGATAAAGACATCAAAGCAAAAGCTATCGCCAATCGCACTGGCTTTTATGATGCGTGCGGGCAAGGCATTTTCTGTAATCTTGATAAGGGGGAAGTTGATTTTCCGGCGGTGCGTCAATTGCTTCTTGAAACAGACTATACTGGCTGGTGCACAATTGAACAAGATTGTGACCCAACCCTAGATCCTGATACGCTTGGTGATGCGCGTCTTAATCGTGAATATCTTGAATCTATTGGCTTTAAATAAGAGTGAGTTCCAAAATGGTTAAATTAAAATGGGGAATGATTGGCGGCGGTGAAGGCAGTCAAATTGGCCCAGCACACCGTCTAGGTGCTGGTCTTGATGGGGCTTTTGACTTTGTAGCAGGCGCCCTTGACCACAGACCAGATGTCGGGCGGGACTATGGTGTTCGTCTCGGCCTTGATGCAGACCGTGCCTATGGCGATTGGCAGGAAATGCTTGCGAAAGAGGCAGGGCGTGATGACCGCATTGACCTAGTAACAGTGGCAACGCCCAATGCCACACATTTTGAGATTACCAAGGCCTTTTTGGAAAAAGGGTTTCATGTCTTATGTGAAAAGCCGATGACCATGAGCGTTGAAGAAGGCGAAGAGATTGTCAAAATAGCCCGCGCCTCTGGCAAAATCTGTGCGGTTAATTATGGCTATAGCGGCTATTCTCTCGTCCGTCATATGAAGGCGATGGTCGCACGCGGTGATTTGGGCGCTATTCGCCTTATCAAGGCCGAATTTGCCCATGGCCATCATGCTGATGCTGCGGATGCAGATAATCCACGCGTCAGGTGGCGGTATGATCCGGCACAAGCCGGTGTATCAGCACAATTTGCTGATTGCGGCATTCATGCACTGCACATGGCCAGCTTTGTGATTGGTCAAGAAGCCAAAGAGCTTTCTGCTGATATTGTGTCTTGTATCTCATCACGCGAGTTAGAAGATGATGCGATGGTCAATTTACGCTTTGATGGCGGTGCTGTTGGCCGTCTGTGGACGTCTTCTGTCGCAATTGGCAGGCAACATGGTCTGACCTTGCAGGTCTTTGGCGAAAAAGGCGGGTTGCGCTGGGCACAAGAACATCCCAACCAGCTATATTGGATGCCCTTGAATGAGCGCTTGCAAGTCATCGAACGTGGTGAAGCCAACCTCTCGCCAGAGGCTGATCGCACAACGCGCGTGACAATTGGCCATGCAGAGGGTATGCCTCTTGCTTTTGCCAATATTTACAAAGATTTAGCTGAAGTTATTAATGCGGCAAAATCTGGCAAAGCCCCTGATCCTGCCGCTAATCTTTATCCACGTGCGGAAGATGGTTTGCGCTCAATGGCGGCGGTGGAAGCAGTGGCAGAATCTGGCAAGGCGAACGGCGTTTGGGTTGATGCCCGCCCTCCTATGTTCCGCACTTAAACAGTTAAGATTTGCCTTATTAAGAGTTGTGGTGCGCGCGAAGCGTGCCACGCTCGACAAGCTCACACTCAAACAGACGTGATTCTGGCGTTTTATGCGGGTCATCTAACAAGGCAGTCATCAGATCAACTGAGGCATCAACAATATCAGAAATCGGCTGTGAAATAGTCGTCAAATTGATATTTTGCCAACCCGCTAATTCCATATCATTGGGCCCAATAATGCCCACTTCATCTGGTACTTTCAGGCCACGTTCCTGCAAGGCAGATAATGCGCCAATAGACAGGACATCATCACCACAAAAATAAGCTTCCCTCATCTCACCTTCAAGTAAGTGCAACATCTCATCGCGCCCTGCCCTAAAGGTGTAATCTTCTGCAAAACTATGGCTGACAGTCATTTCTGGATGTTTGGCAATTTCATTCAAAAAGCCTGTCATACGATCTTGTGTCGAGGTCGCTTTTTGTGGTCCACCAAGAAACCCCACATGGCGATAGCCTCTTTTAATAAGGCTTAAAGCGGCAAGCTGGCCACATTTCTCATTATCAATGCCAACCACATGCACTTTTGGTGTGACCGAATATTTGCCAAAACTATGGACAATCGGGATATCAGCATCACGAAAGGCCTCAGCAAAGCTAAGGGGTAGCGTTGAAGAGGCAAGAACCACACCATCAACCGAATATTGTTTTAACATCTTCACTGAATGTTCGGGGTCTGTCTCATCTGTTAAATTCACCATCAAGGGGCGCAACCCTACTCTTTGCAGACCTTTGGTAAAGCGATCAAACACTTCTAAAAAAAGCGGATTATGAAAATTATTTAACACAAGGCCAATCAGCTTGGTTCGGCCAGTTGTCAGAGATGAGGCAAGTGCATTTGGATGATAGCCTAATTCACGCGCGGCTTCTTCTACACGCGTCCTAGTTTTATCAGACACAGAGGCGCCAGGGGTAAAAGTACGAGAGACAGCGGAGCGAGATACGCCTGCGCGTTCTGCGACATCACGAAGTGTTGTTGCCATGGCATTGCCCTCTCTTCTGCTACTAGCTATCTCGTTCTACAATCCAAGCGACTGCTGGGTCTAGTTTAAAACGCCATTTTCGTAAAGGACCTGCCATGACATTGAGATAATACATCTCAAACCCATAAGGGGCAGCACAGGGGTGATGCCCTTTCGGTACCAGAACGACATCATGATCCTTGACTGACATTGTTTCATCAAGTGAGCCATCTTCTGTATAGACACGCTGGATACCAAACCCGTCTTCTGGGGCAATACGATGATAATAGGTCTCTTCTAAATAGGTGATATGAGGATAATTATCTTCATCATGACGATGGGAGGGAAACGATGACCAATGGCCATTTGGGGTGAAGACTTCTGTTACCAAAAGGCTATCCGCCACATCTCTGCCTTCCATGGCAATATTATGGATATAGCGGGTATTATTGCCTTTGCCACGTTCTTCAAGGCTAATGCCGTCGGGGCCAAGGCGCTGTGCCTGATGACCGCCCTGCCCTAGCGCTTTGCAGACAGCTAGCACACAATCGGTTGTGGCAATGGCCTTCCAACTAGTCTGATTAGGAATATAAAGCGCGTGTGGGGGGGTGCGCTCCCAGACAGATAGCCGCTCACCCATCTCTCCCCAATCTTTGTCCGCTGCTGTGATATGGGCACGTCCTTCGACCAGCACAAGTATCACCTCATTATCACCACAGATATCCTCAGCACGCTCACCTGTCGCAAGGCGATATACATCAAACCCCACATAAGACCAGCCCGCATTTTCGGGTGTTATATTTTGGATCCGGCCTGTTATCGCCTCTGGTTTTCGTAATAGGTGCTTCATGTTAAAAATCTCTTAGTCTTAAGCAATTAGGCACGTTTTTTTGCCGACTGTGCCACAAGAGCTGTTTCAAACTCTGATTGTGACATCCCCTCATCAAGCGCACGCTTCAGCAAGTCCGCCTGCGTTTCTGAAGCATTACCCCCAAGGGGTGGATCAGTATCTAGATTAGTGGGAAAGGCATAGCCTTCGGCTGACGCATGGATAGCTGCATTTCGGCGGAGAAGAGGCACATTTAATTGTTGGAGGGCCGGGAACAAAGCTTTGACCATTGTTTCGCGATCCACATTTTCAATCGGACGCCCCATCATTGATGAGATTTGCAGTAA
>WTHW01000056.1 GCA_011526395.1 Alphaproteobacteria bacterium | reverse complement strand
AGAGCAGCGCGCATATCAGCATCTCACGGCGCAAAAGTAGCTGTCATCGAAGAATCACGCCCTGGCGGCACCTGCGTTATAAGAGGGTGCGTGCCTAAAAAATTACTTGTCTATGGTGCCAGTTTTGCCTCTGAGATTGAAGATGCTGCCGGATTTGGCTGGGACATCCAGCATGTGGCGCATGATTGGGGCAAATTGATCGCTGCAAAAGACACTGAAATTGATAGGCTAGAAGGTATCTATCGCAAATTGCTTGCCAATGCTGGCGCAACCTTAATCGAAGGCTCTGCCAAAGTAACAGGCGCTCATGAAGTGACAGTGGGGGATAAGAAATTCACCGCTGAACGTATATTGGTTGCTGTTGGCGGCTGGCCGAATGTGCCAGATATCGAAGGCTTGCGTGAACATGCCATCACATCGAATGAATTGCTTGATTTGCCAACAAGACCTAATAGCATCGTTATTCAAGGGGCAGGCTATATCGCACTTGAATTTGCAAGCCTACTGAATGCTTTTGGCACAGAAGTGCATGTCATTTATCGCGCAGATATGCCGCTTCGTGGCTTTGATGAAGATGTCCGCGCACATGTAACGCAAGCCCTAAAAGATAGAGGCATACAGCTACATGCCAATGCTGAAATCACCAAAGTATCCTCTTCAGGCGGGCAAAAATCTGTCACGCTTGCAGATGGCCGTGAATTGCACGTAGATGCAGTGATGAGTGCCGCAGGAAGACGCCCAAAGACAGCCAATCTTGGGCTAGAAGATGTGGGCGTTGCGATGGCGCCAAATGGTTCTGTCAAGGTTGATGAATATTCTGCAAGCTCTGTGCCATCCATCTATGCAGTTGGTGATGTCACTGACCGTGTTAATCTGACCCCAGTTGCCATTGGCGAAGGGCATGCTTTTGCAGATACCACCTATGGAAATATGCCGCGCATTATGCGCCATGATAACATTGCGTCTGCTGTTTTCTGTGTCCCCCAAATTGCATCTGTCGGTCTCTCTGAACAAGATGCTGCAAACGACCATGAGCTAGTGATTTATGAAAGCCGCTTTCGCGCTATGAAAAACACGCTTTCCGGGCGCGCAGAACAGACCTACATGAAGCTGATTGTTGATGCGAAAACAGATAAAATCTTGGGTGTTCACATGGTGGGGCCAGATAGTGCTGAAATTATGCAAGGCATTGCGATTGCAGTGAAAATGGGGGCAACGAAAGCAGATTTCGACGCAACTGTCGGCATTCACCCGTCAGCCGCAGAAGAGTTCGTTACAATGCGTTCACCAAGACAAGCTAATTAACTAGGAAACGCTTTTCGTTTTCGTCATTTTGATCTACTATTGAGCAAGTTTTTTTAGACATAAGGTCACTATTATGAGTTGGAATCCATCAAGCTGGCGTGACTTGCCAATTTTGCAAGTCCCTGAATACCCTGACCAGGCACAGGTAAAAGACACAGAGTATCGCCTAGCACAGAAGCCGCCATTGGTTTTTGCAGGTGAGGTGCAGAATTTGCGTTCTCAACTTGGCAAGGTTGCTAATGGGGAAGCCTTTTTGTTGCAAGGTGGTGATTGCGCAGAATCTTTTGCGGAATTCTCAGCGAATAATATCCGTGATAGCTTCAAAGTTTTCTTACAAATGGCAGTGGTTTTAACATTTGGCGCGTCTATGCCAATCGTCAAAATCGGCAGAATGGCTGGCCAGTTTGCCAAGCCGCGCTCATCAGGCACAGAGACAGTCGGCGGCGTTGAATTGCCATCTTATCGCGGTGATATGGTCAATGGCATAGAATTTGATAAAGAAAGCCGTATTCCAGACCCAACAAGACTCCTTCAAGTGTATGAGCAATCAGCCTCAACATTGAACTTGCTACGCGCTTTCTCACGCGGCGGCATGGCTGATTTGCATGAAGTGCATAAATGGACAACTGATTATATCACAGACACCAAACAGGTTGAACGCTTTGAGGCGCTTGCTTCTCGCATTGATGATTGTCTTGCCTTTATGGATGCTTGCGGCTTGAATTCCAGCTCAACAGCGGCAATGGCTGAAACAGATTTCTTCACAAGCCATGAAGCCTTGTTGCTAAATTACGAAGAAGCGATGACACGCCAAGATACCATCACAGAAGAAAAAGGATGGTTCACAACCTCAGCTCATATGGTGTGGATTGGCGATAGAACAAGACAGCTAGATGGCGCGCATGTTGAATATATGAGTGGCATAAACAATCCTATCGGCTTGAAATGTGGTCCATCAATGGACACAGATGATTTATTGCGCCTGATTGACAAGCTGAACCCAGATAATATTCCAGGTCGTTTGACTCTCATCGCGCGCATGGGCGCAGATATCGTCACCGAAAAACTGCCACCGCTTGTAAAGGCTGTGAAAGAGGCAGGGGCAAATGTTGTTTGGTGTTCTGACCCAATGCATGGCAACACAGTTAAAGCCTCAACAGGCTACAAAACACGCCGTGTTGATGATGTAATGCGTGAAGTCTCAGGCTTTTTTGAAGTGCATGACTCATTTGGCACCTACCCGGGCGGCGTGCATTTTGAAATGACAGGTCAAAATGTCACAGAATGCGTTGGTGGTCTTGTCGAGGTTACAGAAGCGCGCTTGGGCGACAGGTATCACACACATTGTGATCCACGCTTGAACGCCGCTCAGTCTTTGGAATTATCATTCTTGATTGCAGATTTGATGAAGAAAAGACGTGATAACCAGAAAAAGCTAGCTAAAGCAGGCTAATTAAAGGTTTGATATGACATCAAAAAAAGCCTTCAACGGGCCATCATTTGAGGTGCAACCACAACTGACTGACAGCTATTTCAATCTAACCAAACAGATTGTCCAACAAAATGGTGATGTTGTTGTCACCTATGCTGTGTTTATGCGCCGGCCGGTAACGCTAGCGCCGCGCCTGGCAACTGATTGGTTGTTGGATATGGCGGCGCAACGCGGCGAAGCGATTGATATTGAATGGCTTCACAATGAAGGCGCATGGGTTGGCGCTGGTGAGCCTTTATTCTATGTCACTGGCAAATTATCAGCACTTGTTGATTTAGAGACGATATTCCTGCAACGCCTTGGCGCAGCTTGTGTTGCGGCCTATAATGCGTACCAGATGTGTGTTGAATTGCCAGATGTTTCATTCTTGGCAATGGATGCCCGCCATTGCGCTGGCTCTGATATGGCGGATTTGATGGCATATGGTGCCTCAGTCGGCTCTAAAAAGGCACAATTTAAAACAGGCGCCAAAGGCTTTGTTGGTTGTGCGGCTGATGCCACCGCTCATTTTTTTGGCAATGATGCTGGTATGGGCACCATGCCACATGCGCTAATTGGCTATGCTGGCAACACGCTTGATGCCGCCATTATGTTCCACCGCGAATTCCCCGAAAAGCCTCTAACCATATTGGTTGATTATTTCGGCAAGGAAGTGGATGACGCACTAGCATGTTGTGCGCATTTCCAAGAGCTTGCGCAGGCAGGGGCGTTATCTATCCGCCTCGACACTCATGGTGGCCGCTTTGCACAAGGCCTTGATACACAAGCCTCTTATGCTGTTCTAGAACGCAACGTGCCAGAAGCTATTCGCGGCTATCGCACAGAGGCAGAGCTAAAACAGCTTATGGGAACAGGGGTCAGTGCAGCCGCTATCTGGCACTTGCGCGAGGTGTTAGATAATGCCGGATATCATAAGGTAAAAATCGTGGCATCAAGCGGGTTTGGTCCTGATAAATGCCGCGTATTCTCGCTTGCCAAAGTGCCAGTGGATGTCATCGGTACAGGCAGTTATTTGCCTGAAAAATGGTCTGAAACCTACGCCACAGCTGATATTATCCAATATGATGGCAAGCCGCGTGTGAAGCTTGGACGCGAATTTTTGTTGCGTAATCAGAATTCTGAGTAGGTGCTGTCATGACAAAATTAGCGATAGCACTAGCCCAATTAAATGCACATGTGGGTCACGTAGCTGACAACCTTAAAAACTTCATCAATGCCAGAGCGCGCGCCGCCTCACTTGGCGCTGATGTAATCGTCTCGCCAGAGATGTTTTTATCAGGATATCCTTGTGATGACCTTGTGTTGCGCGCAGATTTCATGCTGGAAATTGAACAGGCTTTAACCACCCTTATTGATTTGAGCCAAGATGGCGGGCCAGCGATGATCATTGGTGCGCCATGCCGCGAGGGCGCCAAATTATATAATTCAGCCTTTATTATTGATGATGGCAAAATGGTGGCACGCCGCGATAAAGTCGCTTTGCCAAATTACGGTGTCTTTGATGATAAACGTCATTTTGCACAAGGTGATTTAAAAGGCCCTGTTATGGTGCGCGGGGTCAAGCTTGGCCTTGCCATATGCGAAGATATATGGTGGC
The DNA here is from genome assembly GCA_011526395.1 of Alphaproteobacteria bacterium. Taxonomy (GTDB): domain Bacteria; phylum Pseudomonadota; class Alphaproteobacteria; order Puniceispirillales; family Puniceispirillaceae; genus UBA685. The sequence continues at coordinate 314 of WTHW01000056.1, read as the reverse complement.
CAGATGTCTGCGAGACACAATGCGAAAGCGGCGCTGAGATTTTGGTCTCGCTGAACGCATCACCTTTTGATCAAGCAAAGCAAGATAGCCGCATGTCACATGCCATCGCGCGTATGACAGAAACACAATTACCCTTCATATACGTGAATATGATTGGCGGTCAGGATGAGCTTATCTTTGACGGAGGCTCATTTGCTATCAATGTGAAAGGACAGCTTGCGGCCTATCTTCCTGTAATGGTTGAGTCAGTCTCTTTAGTCCATTGCCAACAATCTTTGAGCGCACCTTTCACCCTTACAGGGCATATTGCGCCT
>WTHW01000113.1 GCA_011526395.1 Alphaproteobacteria bacterium | reverse complement strand
ATCTTATATTGTGCGAATACCTCTATGGGTGTGAATCTATTATTAAAATTGGTTCAAAAAGCAGCCTCTGCTTTGGGTGATGAGTGGGATATTGAAATTGTTGAAACCCATCATAATCAGAAAATAGATGCGCCATCAGGAACAGCCTTGGCACTTGGTCAAGCCGCAGCACAAGGGCGCGGTGTACAGCTTGATGATGTGCGTGATGCTGGCCGTGATGGGATTACCGGTGCACGCACAAAAGGTGATATTGGTTTTGCTGTGATGCGTGGCGGCAATGTCGCTGGCGAACATAGTGTCATGTTTTATGGCGAGGATGAGCGCATTGAGCTAACGCATATTGCCAATCAGCGCACCATCTTTGCGCGTGGCGCTTTGTCAGCGGCTCGTTTTATGGCTGGCAAGCCTGCAGGTCTTTATAGCATGGATGATGTGCTCGGTTTATAGCCGTCAACAAATCAGAGCACTGTCCGTGTTCTGGCAGCGATAAGTTTTTCATTAATCAGTTCTTTGACAGCCTGCTTTTCTGCGGGTGGCAAAAACGCGCCAATTTCATGAATATGATGGTGATGTTTTAAGGCTAATGTCTTTCGCTTCCCTTTTTGAGGGAAAATTTCAGCTGTCAGCCAATGAGAATCAAAGCTGGTGCTTTTTTCATCACCTTTTGGTGAGATGCGGATCAGATGAAGACCTTTATCATGTATTAGTAATTGTTCAGATGCTTTGCCATCACGATAATTCAAGCGAAAGACAAGATAAAGAACGCCCAGCTCTAGGCCCATAAAACCGATGACTGGCCAAGCGCCAATCAGGAAAAACCCAAGACCAATCACAAAGGCCAAAAGGCCAAGTGCGGATAATAAAATCATGAAACCACGCTGGCTTAATGAGCGATGTGGCCATAAGGTAATGACGTCATAAATAGGTGATGAGCTGATGTGCTGGCCATGATTATCTTGGCGCGGCATGTGGTGGTAAGCACTATGTGACATGACAACAACTATTTCATCATTCTGCAAAATTGATACAATAGATATAGACGGACTCTGGTTAAAGACCAGAGGCGAAGTGGATTTTACAAAAGGTGCTGTGATGGCAAAAAAAATGAAATTAGCAGATATCGATGTGGCGTTTGAGCGTCTATCACAGACAACACCGAATCCACAGACAGAGCTTAATTTTACAAATCCCTATACCTTATTGGTGGCTGTGGCTTTGTCTGCACAAGCCACAGATGTCGGAGTGAATAAGGCGACGAAAGCATTATTTGAAATGGCCGATACGCCAGAAAAAATGGTGGCGCTGGGTCTTGGTGGGATTAAAGATCATATTAAAACCATTGGATTATTTAATATGAAAGCCAAAAATGTGTTGGCGCTTTCAGAGATATTAATTGCCAAACATCAAAGCCAAGTGCCGCAAGATAGAGAGGCCCTCGAAGCCTTGCCTGGCGTGGGACGTAAAACAGCTAATGTGGTTTTAAATGAGGCCTTTGGTGAGCCCACCATCGCTGTAGACACACATATTTTCAGGCTCGGCAACAGAACTGGCATTGCGCCTGGTAAAGATGTGCTTGTTGTTGAAAAAGAATTGTTACGCCGCATCCCTGATAAATGGAAGAAAGGTGCGCATCATTGGATGATTTTGCATGGGCGCTATGTTTGCAAGGCGCGAAAACCAGATTGTGCGCAATGTGTGATTGCGGATTTATGTCTGTTCAAAGCGAAAACAATCTAGTTATTTTCGATTTCATCAGCTCTTTTTCCAAGGTCTTGAAAGCAACTATCTCTATCAAGTGAGCTGTCAACAAAAGCAGGCCTCACATCAATATGGATGACACGCGCTGTCTCTGTATCTGAAGCAAGAAACGCTAAGAGCTGACAGCTTTCCTCTTTATAATGGGCAATCAGGATGCCCTGCTCGTTAAATTGTGCATCAGGCTTACCGATTATGCTGTGAAGATAGCTTTGTGATTTTTCTAAAAAGATATAAGGGTCAAGAGGATCAGGCGCTTGTGGTTTGGTTGGTAGGGGATCTGTTAGCAAGGTCTGCGGGCTGACAGGTTTTGGCGCAGTAAAAGTCGCTATTTTGGTTTGTGAGCTGTTATCTTCAAGACCGTCATCACTTTGTATCTCGACGGTTTTTTGCTCACTTAGATCCTCAACAGATAGGTCTGATTTAGCCTCTGTGTTATTATCACCTTTATCATCTTTCAGCACTTCTGGCGCATTGATAGAGCTTTCTTCTTCGATAATGACCTCAACAGGCAATATCGTCACCCTCTCCTCTTTGATAATTTCAGGTTTAGGCGGCAGCGGGGCACAGGCAGTTAAGGCGAATAGTCCAACTGCTGTGGCTGCTGATGTTAGCTGAGATAACCAAAGAGGAAGTGGATATTGTTTGTGCACGTAAAAAGGCGCCTTTAAAAGATGATAGAGGGCAAAAACTGCTTTCTTGTTATGCAAGCACATCATGATTTGTGCAAGCCTTTGATAAGACCTCTCATCACTTTAGGAAAAAAAACTTTGCATCTCATCTTGTCCCTCATTAGGGTGAGGCCATTTGGTGCGATGAGAGGTCAATTTATGTTTTTAGATGTTATTTATGTAGGCAATGCGATTGTGGATATGGTGGCGCGTTGTGATGATGCTTTTTTATCAGACCATGAAATTGATAAGGGCGGTATGAATCTTATCGATGAAGACAGAGCTATCTATTTAAGTGAACATTTACCAAACCCCACTGTCATGTCAGGTGGATCAGCGGCAAATTCAGCTGTTGGTATGGCATTGCTAGGCGGTAAATCTGGCTATGTTGGCGAAGTGGCACAAGATGAATTAGGGCGTGAATTCATTCACTCTCTTCGTCAAACAGGCACTGAATTTTTAGGCAAAGAGACAAATGATGGCCTGGCCACGGCTCGTTCGATGATTGTGGTCACACCAGATGCCATTCGGTCTATGAACACCTTCCTGGGTGCTTGTATTCAGATGGGACCTCATCATTTAGAAGATATGCCTGATTGTGATGTTTATTATCTAGAAGGCTATTTATTTGATGCGCCACAAGGCCCTGCTCTTTTTGAACAAGTCGCTCAGACAGCGGCTAAGACAGGTGCAAAATTAGCATTATCCTTATCAGATGCATGGTGTGTTGAGCGTCATTTTGATGCGCTGTCTCAATTTATCAAAGACCATGTCTCGATTTTGTTTTCAAATGAAGATGAAGCCAAAGCCTTGACAGGTAAATCTTATCAAGAGGCAAGCCAGGAGCTAAGCACATATCTTGATGAGGTGATCATCACAAGAGGCGCACAAGGTGCTTTTATCTTGAAAGATGGTGAGGAAGCTGATGTCGCAGCGGCGCCTGTTGGTGCTGTCGTTGATACCACTGGCGCAGGCGATTTATTCGCGGCAGGCTATTTATATGGCAGATCTCAAAATTATGATGCCCGTCACTGTGGCCTCATCGCCTCTGCTTTATCAGGTGAAATCATTTGCCATTATGGCGCACGTCCTGAAGCAGATCTAAAGGCTCTCATTGAGACAGTGATTGCCTCTTAAAGAGCCTCATAGGCTGCTAAAGCCGCTGCGGTAACAACATCATTCACAGATGAGCCCATTTGCACAATCTGGAACGGATATTTGGCACCAAGCATCATAGGGCCAATCACAGAACCGCCGCCTAGCTGCTGCATTAAATTAAAAGATATATTGGCTGAGTGTAGACCAGGCATAATCAGAATATTTGCAGGCCCATTCAGGCGGCTAAACGGGTATCTGTCTCGCATAAGGTTATAATCAAGAGCCACATTGGCTGTCATTTCACCTTCATATTCAAAAGGCACATCTTTGTGATCAAGCACAGTGACGGCATCTTGAGAGGCAGATGTAATATCTGATTTTGGATTGCCAAAATTGGAGAATGATAAAAAAGCGACACGTGGCACAGACCCAAGTGAGGCAGACTTGGCCGCAATCGTTTCGGCAATAGAGGCTAATTCTGTGCCTGTAGGGCGTTCATGAATAGATGTGTCACCAATAAAGACAGTGCGACCTTTTGAAATCAGCATTGTTGTTGTCACAAAAGATTCATTATCGCGCGGGTCAATGACACGCGTGATATGTTCAAAGGTGGGTTGGAATGAACGTGTCAGGCCAGAAACCATGCCATCAGCATGGCCATTGGCAACCATACAAGCGGCAAAAACGTTACGATCAAGATTCACCATACGCTGGCAATCGCGTCTTAATGTGCCTTGGCGTTGCATACGATCATAAAGGAAATCGATATATTCGATATTATGATCAGAGATTTTTGCATTTGTTATCTCGATGGTATCTGCACCTTCAAGACCTAATGATTCAATTGTTTGTTGAATGCGATGCTCGCGTCCCACGAGGATAGGTTCACCATAGCCTGCATTGCGGAACATCAAAGCCGCACGAATCGCGACCTCTTCCTCGCCTTCTGCAAATACAATTTTCTTGCTTGCAGGCGAGATGGCATCGAAAATTGTCTGTTGTAGCGAGGCGGTTGGATCAAGACGGGCAGATAAACCTTTTTTATAGGCTTCCATATCTGAAAGCGGTTTTTGTGCAACCCCTGAATCCATGGCTGCTTGTGCAACGGCACTCGAGACAGCTGAAATGAGACGCGGGTCAAAAGGCGCAGGAATGATGTAATCTTCGCCATATTGAAGGTTGCTTCC
>WTHW01000193.1 GCA_011526395.1 Alphaproteobacteria bacterium | reverse complement strand
AGCCATAACGCACAGTTTCAGCAACAGCGTCGATATTTGAATCATCAAAAACAATTACCGGCGCCTTGCCACCTAACTCAAGATGAACATGTCGGATTTTGTTTGATGCCGCTTCCAGTGCATGAGCGCCGGTTTTCTGCGAACCAGTCACTGAAATAGCTTCCATGTGAGGGTTGTTGATCAACGTGCTCCCCACATCCTCGCCAGTGCCAAATAGAATATTCACAACACCTTTTGGTGCGACATCAGCTATCAATTCTCCCAGTTTTAGAGCGGATAATGGTGTTAATTCAGATGGCTTCAAAGTTACGGTGCAACCAGCCGCAAGAGGTGCAGCTAGTTTCCATGCCGCCATCATCAATGGATAGTTCCATGGGGCAATGGCCGCGACTGGACCAACGGGATCTTTTCGTATCATGCTTGTGTGACCAGCGACATATTCTCCAGCTGTGACAGCTGACATTGTCCTCGCTGCGCCTGCAAAGAAACGGAAGGTATCAATGATAAGTGGCATCTCATCATCATGAGCGGACGGCCATGGTTTTCCAGCATCCATACTCTCGAGCGAGGCCAATTCTTGAGCATGCTGTTCAATCTTGTCACAAATGGCATGAAGCAGTGCAGAGCGTTCAGCAGGGGTTGTTTGGCTATAAGCTTCAAAGGCCTTATGTGCGCCTTCGCAAGCAAGTGCAACTTGCTCTGATGAGGCAGAATTTATGGTGCAAATAACATCACCTGTTGCTGGGTCATAAATATCGAGCGCATCTCCGTCGCCATTTATAAGCTCACCATTTATTAGCATTTTTGTTTGCATCCTATAATCCTCCTAACAGCCACTGACCGTTTAAAAATTCACCATGTTGCCGCCTTTTAAAGCGAGCCTCTCGCGCGCTTCTGCAGGGGTAGCAATGCTAAGTCCCAAACTCTCAATGATGGTTCTTATCTTTTTAACCTGCTGTGCGCTTGATACTGCTTTTTCGCCAGGGCCAATATAGAGGCTATCTTCCATACCAACTCTAACATTGCCGCCTAACATGGCGCTTTGTGTTGTAAAGGGCATTTGGTGTCTTCCAGCCGCAAGCACAGACCATTCATAATTATCACCAAACAGCTTGTTGGCGATGGTGTGCATATGCATTAGGTTATCGAGGTCAGCGCCAACACCGCCCAAAATGCCAAATACCATTTGTACAAATACAGGGCCCTCGATCCAGCCTTGGTCGATTATCCAAGCCAAATTATATAAATGTCCTAAATCATAGCATTCAAATTCAAACCGAGTGCCATGCTCTTGACCTAAAGTTTTGATGTTATATTCGATATCGGCAAATGTGTTCCGGAAAATAAAATCACGCGTCATATCCAGAAATGCAGGCTCCCAGTCAAATTTCCAAGACTGATATTTGTCTTTCATGGGAAAAATGCCGAAATTCATTGACCCCATATTCATACTTGCCATCTCTGGCGAGGCAGTTGTTGCCGCCATCAAGCGCTGGTCGCGGGTCATACCAAGTCCACCACCAGTTGATATGTTCATAACCGCATCAGTTGCCTGTTTAATCCGCGGCAAAAACTCCATGAATAAGTCTGGATTTGCATCTGGTTTGCCCGTCTCAGGATCTCTGGCATGTAAATGTATGATAGAAGCGCCAGCTTCCGCAGCTTCAATAGACGCTGTCGCAATTTCTGATGGCGTAATCGGCAAATGCTCAGACATTGTGGGCGTATGTATACCGCCAGTGGGTGCGCAAGTGATAATGACTGATTTCTGCTTTGACATGATAGCCTCACTTACAGTTTCATCTGCTGTACCTGCGCGGACAAACCGCCATCTAGCACCCAAAGCTGACCGCTCGCATAGCGTGCTTCGTCACTGGCAAGCCAATTTACGAGGTTAGCAATGTCTGTTGGTGTGCCATAAGTGCGTAGCGGGTGGACGTCTCGCACAGCTTGTTGCAAATCATCAATGTTTTGACCGCCACCACCAGAGCCATCGCCTGTGAAAAAGCTTTGAAGCATAGGCGTATCAACATAGCCGGGACATATGGCATTCACGCGGATATGTTCTGGTCCATGATCACATGCCATAGCCTTTGTGAGCGCATGAACAGCACCTTTGGTCGCGCAATAAGCTGCAAGGCCTGGGTCGGCAATAAAACCGTCATAAGAGCCAAAATTGATGATTGAAGCGCTTTTGTCCGGCGAAGCTGTTTTTCGAAGTAAAGGCAAGGCATATTTGGACGTTAAAAATGTGCCAGTGCAGTTGACTGCAAAAGATTTGTTCCATTCTTCAAGGGAGGTCTCTTCGATTGTCTTTTCAATTTCTATGCCAGCAGCATTCACAAGGATATCGAGCTTGCCAGAGCGAGTCGATACGACTTCCATTGCTGATTTGACATCACTTTCTTGCGATACATCCATTTTAATGAAATGACTGCCATCATTGTTGTGCTTATCAAGTGAACCTTGTTCGGAAAGGTCGGCTGCATAGACCTCTGCACCTTCCTTTAGGAACCGTTCCACAATGGCTCTGCCAATACCGCCTCGACCACCTGTTACAAGCGCTGATTTTCCTTGTAGTATCATTTATGACGTCTTCTTTATCTGTCTAAGAGTTAGAATGTTTTGCATAGGCATCTAGCACAAGGCCATGAAAGTGATGAACTGCATGTTCACTGAGACCAGAGCCTGAAGGATCGCTCACGATGCGCCCTTGTGAGAAGGCTGGTGTTGACATGCCTCGTTGAACACTTTCGCACAGCGCAATATCTTCACTTTGAAGCACTTCATCTAGATAGCGAATGGCCTCTTTTTCAGCTTCATTTGGTTCTGATGTCTCAAAATAAAAATCATATGTCTCAAGAGTGCGATCAGGCCCGGCTGGAATCACGTTCATGATTATGATTGATGAGCGGCCCGGATATCGCATGATGCAGGTGTTTGGCCAAAGCCACCAAACAGCATGAATTTTTACAGATGCATCAGATACATCATAGGCGGTATTTTCAGTGTTTCCTGCCTCAGCCATGTGGCTTGACCAAATGCCGTGTGTTGTGACTTTGTAGGTATCCATTTCAATTAATGTACAAAAGTCTTTGTGTGCCGTTGGGCAGTGATAGCATTCTAGGAAATTATCTATAACCGTCTTCCAATTGGACTTGATATCATAGGTTAAACGGTGACCAAATGTAAGCTTGTCAATATCTGGCGCCCAATGATTAATCTCATCTTTTAAAGTGCCAGACTGCGTGGCAAGGCTCTTAGCATTGGGGTCTAAGTTTACGTAAATAAAACCGCAGAATTCTTCTACCTGCACGGAATCAAGGCAGATTTCTTTTGTGGAAAAATTCTCAAGATGCTCTGTATGCGGTGCTTTAACCAAATGGCCATCTAAGTTGTAGGCCCAAGCATGATAGGGGCAGGTAATAACAGCTGTGCGTCCATCGCCAGATAAAAGAGCGTGCGCTCTATGTTTACACACATTATAAAAAGCATTTAACTCGCCATCTTTGTTGCGCACAATAGCAATAGGATGTCCTGCAATGTCTATTGTTGTGTAGCTACCTGCTTCTCGTAACTTTTCCACGTGACATACCCATTGCCAACTTTTCGCAATGATTTCTTTTTGGTCAATGTTAAACCATTTGTCATTTGTGTAAGCATCTGCTTTCAAGGAAAATGTGTCATTTGGGTTAGTGCTATAGCCAACCGCGATGTTTTTGAAATCGGATGTGGACGGAATGTCTGTCATAAACTGCCCCTCTAATGGTTCGGTTGTAAATCAAAAGTAGACATCAAGATACCGAATACCCTAATCTGAAATTTGAAATAAAAGCAAAAAATATTTTGTGCGAAAGTGCAAAAAATGAGGATGTTTGAGAGTGACCTTTATTTGATTGGGATAATTGCGGTAACAGTTTTGCAGAATGAAAAAGCAGGCTGATTTTACTTGACTCATCTTGCTAGAATCAGGTCATAGTATTTAATCATATCATGGTGATATTTTGTCAGATGTGTTGACGCAGATCATGTCTCATTTAGATATTTTGAAAAAATATTCAGGAAAATTGATCTGGGCGTTCTATTCGTGCAACTGATTTCATCATTATTGACATAACGAAGATTATTTTCTTGGAGGGAAACATGTCATTCACAACAAAGGTGCTTGGGTTCGCAGCTGTTGCTGCAGCTTCAATTGCATTTACAGGCGCAGCAAAAGCTGACGTTTGTAACACACCATCAGCTCTATCTGCTGACCTTGGTAAATTTGAAGGCGAAGTCATTACAATCGCTGGTTCAATGCAGGGTAAAGATGAAGAAAACCTACTAGCTACTGTAAGCTGCTTTGAAGCAGCAACTGGCGCAGTTGTTAAATATTCGGGTTCAAGAGACTTTGCAGCTCTTATCGTTGCTGACCTTCAGTCAAACAACGCACCAAACGTTGCTATCTTCCCACAGCCAGGTTTGGCAGGTGATATGGCAAAAGAAGGTTATCTATCTCCACTTGGTGGCGATCTAGAGAGCTGGATGGTTAACAACTACGGTGCTGGTCAGTCATGGGTCGACCTAGGCACATACACTGGCAGTGATGGCAGCGATGCCTTCTATGGCTTTGCGTTCAAGCAAGACCTTAAGTCACTTGTATGGTACTCACCAGAGCAGTTTGAAGATAATGGCTATGAAATTCCATCAACAATGGAAGAGCTTATCGCATTGTCAGACCAGATGGTTG
>WTHW01000265.1 GCA_011526395.1 Alphaproteobacteria bacterium | reverse complement strand
TCGCACTTGGCGCACAAGGGACATTGCTTGGCCGTGCCTTTTTATATGGGCTTGGCGCAGGTGGCAAACAGGGTGTGACCAAATCGCTGGAAATCATTCATAAAGAGCTTGATATGACGATGGCCTTATGTGGCCACCGCGATATCCGTAATATCACAAGAGATATCTTGCGAGATTGTCCGTTTTAATGGGTTGTTGTCACAGCAAGGCCATCTGCCTGCCATGCTGTGATGCCGCCTAGCAGATGTGAGACATTGGCAAAGCCTTTATCATTTGCCAATTTGACTGCCATCGCAGACCGCTCGCCAGCCGCACAATAGAAGATAACAGGCTTTTGGCCATGCATGGCGAGGCTGTCTAGTTGTTTGTAGAATTGGCTGTAAGGCGCATGGATAGCGCCATCAATAACGCCATGACGTGCCCGCTCGCCATCTTCGCGCAAATCAATAATCACAGCCTCACCAGATGTCATGCCGGCAAGCGCGCTGGCATCAAGATGTGCCACTTGGCGCTGGGCATCAAGGGTGATACCCATCTTCATATTTTCAGGCACAGCCACATCCATCATCTTTGGATTTGGCAGATTCAAATTATTCATCAATTCAATATAGGCTGATTTAGATGAGACTTGCAGGCGCGGGTTAAAGGCTTTTTCCTCGCCAATGGTTGAGACAGTCTCGCCCTTATAATCATGGGCTGGATAGATAAGTGTCTGTTCTGGCAATGATAACAGACGGCCAAATAAGCTGTCATATTGTGCGCCAGCATCCCCATTTTGGAAATCAGTGCGCCCTGTGCCGCGAATGAGCAGCGTATCACCTGTAAAGATGCGATCCTCCATTTGGAAGCAATAGCTGTCATCTGTATGACCTGGTGTGTAGAGGGCGGTTAGGTTAATGCCCTCAATCGTGACACGCTCGCCATCTGTCACGCGCATGGAGACAACATCAACAGGGCTTTGTTCGCCCATCACAGTTACGCAATTTGTATGATCGCGCAATGCGCCCATCGCTGTGACATGGTCAGCATGTACATGGGTGTCAATCACTTTCACAAGCTGGAGATCTAGCTGTTCCATCAGGCGTAGATATTGATCTGTTTTTTCCAAAACAGGGTCAATCAGCAAGGCCTCACCACCAGAGCGGCTGGCAATCAGATAGGTATAGGTTGATGAGACAGAATCAAAGATTTGACGAAAAATCATACTAGCCATCCGAATTTAAATAATCGTTATAACTAATATAATATCCCACTTTAGAATAATCTTGCAACCTCATCCATCAATCTTGTGGGCAGTAGGCGTTTGATTGGCATCATTAATTTGGTGGCCCATGTCACACGATAGCGAAGACGTGGCTTTCGTGATTCAAGGGCGTGGATAACATCTTTCGTCACAGCCTCTGGTCCGAGCTCGAACGGGTCTTTTTTCGGGTTTACAGCTTCAAGGCGCGGAATGAGGATTTTGTGATAAAACTCTTCATGGGCTGAACCTTTGACAGTAATCCATTTTTTGAAATTTTGATTGGCATTTTCACGAATTTTTGTGCGGATAGGACCTGGTTCAATCAAAATCATCTGTACCCCAGAGCCGCGCAATTCCATACGCATCGTGTCTGTTAGCCCCTCAATCGCAAATTTGGTCGCATTATAAGCGCCGCGATATCGCATAGCTGTAAAGCCAAGAATAGAGGAATTTTGCAAAATACGCCCCTGACCTTGCGCGCGCATATAAGGCAAGATTTGTGTGATAAGATCATGCCATCCGAAAAAATTTGATTCAAAAATAGCGCGCATTGCGGCAACTGGCACATCTTCAGTAGCAGCCGTGATGGCATAAGCGCCATTATTAAACAAGGCATCCAAACGCCCGCCTGTGAGCTCCATTGTTTTGGCGACAGCTGATTTGATTGTCTCTGGCGCCTCGTAATCAAGCACGAATGAGGTCAGGCCATATTCATCTGTTAAGCGTTTGCAATCAGCTGGCTTGCGGCATGTGGCAAGCACCTGCCAGCCACGTTTATGAAGCGCAAGCGCGCTATCAAGCCCGATGCCAGAAGAACAGCCAGTGATGAGAATAGAGCGTTGTTGTGATGACATAATAGAGAACTTTATTTTGTAAAATGGTAAACACTTTAAACAGCGTTATATATGATTTGCTTCCTTTTACGAAAGGAATTAAGAGATAGCCGTTACTTTCATTGCAAGAGTTTTATGATGATCACAATCAGCCGTTATTTTATCGCCGCACTCTTTATCACCTTATTTGGTGCAAATGCCTTTGCAGGTCATGATGATATCCATATTCATGATGTGACCATCAGAGCGACCACGCCAAATGCAGGAGCCACAGCTATCTATGCGATGATCCATAATCATGGTGATGAACAAGATAAGCTAGTTGGCGGGCGTGTGACATTTGCCAAGAAAGTTGAAATCCATGAGATGAAGCTGGATGGTGATGTGATGCGGATGCGCGAGATTGAAGGCGGGCTGGTTATCCCTTCTGATGGCATGGCGCATCTGGCGAAAGGTGGCAATCATATGATGGTGATGGGGCTATCAGAGCCGATTAAGCTGGATGGGGCCTATGAGGTCACATTTTCATTTGAAAAAGCAGGTGATATTACGGTGCCTGCTGTTGTGATTTCGCTATCTGGTAAAGCGAAACAAGATCATAGCCACAAAGACCATGATCATAATGAGCATAAGCATTAAGCTGTTAGCGGTATCGCTGGAAATTGTTTGATAAAGCGCGCTTCATCTGCGCTATCAAGGCGTACAAGCAATGTTTGTGTGCCAGCCTCATCAAAGCTATCTGATTGCACATCACCTCTTTGGTAAAGCCATGCTCTGGCGGCGCCATCTTGCGGGGCAAGCTGCACCTCCAAAATTTGGCTGTCAGATGATAGGATTGTCTCTATCGCACCACATAATAAATCAAGCCCTTCATGATGAAGCGCTGAGGTATGGATGACAGGCCCAAAATGATGATCGATGGCTGTGCGCGCTTCGTCATCCATGATATCTGATTTATTGATGACATGAATAAGGTCAGTTTCAAGGCGTTCATCAGAGATGCCAATATCACGCAAAACAGATACCACATCATCAGCCTCTTCGAATAAAACAGGTGAGGCACCATCATGAACATGAAGCAAGATATCAGCCTGCACGACCTCTTCGAGAGTAGATTTAAATGCTTCGATAAGCTCTGTTGGTAGCTGACTGATAAAGCCAACAGTATCTGCCAAAACAATTTGGCGGCCAGAGGGAAGCTGCATCTGGCGCATGGTGGGATCCAGCGTGGCAAATAGCATATCTTTGGATAAGACCCCTGCCCCTGTGATGGCGTTAAAGAGGGTTGATTTGCCAGCATTGGTATAGCCAACAAGAGCTATGGTTGGTGTCTCTGAACGAGTGCGGTTTTGGCGTTGGAGCGCACGCGTGCGCTGAACATCGCGCAATTCAGCCTTGATGCGCACCACCTTGTCCATCAGCATACGCCTGTCCAATTCAATTTGCCGCTCGCCGGGACCACCCAAAAAGCCGCCACCACCACGTTGACGTTCAAGGTGAGTCCAAGAGCGCACAAGGCGTGAGCGTTGGAACATACAAGCGGCCAGTTCAACTTGCAGGCGGCCTGCATGGGTGTTCGCACGTGCGCCAAAAATCTCTAGGATAAGGGCGGTGCGATCAATGACTTTGCATTTCAGGCGATTTTCAAGATTACGCTGTTGCACAGGCGAGAGCGCCGCATTCACAATCACAAGAGGATGTTCATAATCATCTGCAATCTCGCCAATACGCTCTAGCTGGCCTGCCCGAAGGAAGGTTGGTGCTTGCGGGGCTTGCAGGGGCAGGATGTCCGAGAATACCACATCAAGATCAATCGCGGCCGCTAGCCCTTTGGCCTCTTCAAGCATCACATCAGCTTCGCGTGGCAAGCGCCATGTGCGGACATTTGGCTGAATGACGATGGCTTGTTGTGCCTGTGGTTCATGATCAAAATAATCGGTACCCAAAATCGCGCTTTCTTGGATAGAGGTTTGTTTTAATTTTGACAGATATCTGACCTATGGGGGGGGAAGTCAAGTATCTGGCGCAATAAGAACAAGACTTAAAGCCAGCCTTCCTTTATGATAGAGGCAAAATAGGTATCCATTTTTATAAAGTAGAGCATCCCATGGGACAAAATTATATCGCTGGTGAATGGCGCAAAGGGGCAAATGACATTGCCAATATCAACCCATCTGATACATCAGATATTATCGGCCATTTCGCACAAGCCAGCCGCAACGATCTAGAAGATGCGATTTCAGCTGCACGAGGCGCGTCTAAAGTGTGGGCCGCATCTGGGCTAGAGACACGCTATAATGCACTGATGGCTATTGGTAATGAGCTGATGGCCAGAGCAGAAGAGCTTGGCACATTGCTGGCACGTGAAGAAGGAAAGCCGCTGGCTGAGGGCAAGGGTGAGGTTTATCGTGCTGGTCAATTCTTTACCTATTTCGCGGCAGAAGTTTTGCGCCAATTAGGTGAGAATGCTGATTCAGTGCGCCCCAATATTGAAATTGATGTGCGCCGTGAGCCTTTGGGTGTGGTTGCGATTATCTCGCCTTGGAATTTCCCAACTGCGACTGCGGTCTGGAAAATTGCGCCTGCGCTGGCATTTGGCAATGCTGTGATTTGGAAGCCTGCGAATTTGGTGCCTGCCAGTGCGGTGGCGCTGACTGAGATCATCGCGCGCCAAGATTTGCCAGCTGGCTTATTTAACCTTGTGATGGGTTCTGGCG
>WTHW01000035.1 GCA_011526395.1 Alphaproteobacteria bacterium | reverse complement strand
GATATGTGGTGCGTAACTATTATCCCTCTCGCAATGCCGATGCGCCGCTAGACGAGCTTATCGTCAATCTGCTGTCAGACTTATCTGATAGAGTGGCTTTCATGACAGGCAGGTGGCTATCCGCTGGATTTGTTCATGGTGTTCTAAACACAGATAATTTCAACATAACAGGCGAATCATTCGATTATGGCCCATGGCGGTTCTTGCCTCAGCTAGATCCTAATTTCGTTGCGGCCTATTTTGACCAGCAAGGCAGATACGCCTATGGCAGACAGTCTGATGCTGCTATGTGGGCGCTTTGTCGTCTAGCTGATTGTTTTGTAGAGCAGATTGGAAAAGAAGCGCTAGAAGGCGCCTTAAAGACATTCTTCTCAAAGCTAGAGCAGGCAATGGTGTCAGGCTTTATGCGCCGACTGGGGATACGCCATAAAAATGATGTGGCAATCATGCGTGCTTTACTGCAGGCGGCGCGCCAATCTGCTTGTCCTTTTGATCAGATGTTCTTTGATTTATATGGCGGCATTGTGCCTGATAAGGCGCCTTATAACGAAGAGGTGTTCAAACCTTACTTTGAAGCCTTAGCAGCTGATGGGCTAGAGCATGCGCAATCAAGAGATCATAGCTATTTCCAATCAGAAGATATCGCTAGCCTTGTCATTGATGAGGTAGAAGGCCTGTGGGAGCCGATTGCAGCCTCAGATGATTGGTCAGCTTTTGAAGCGAAGATTGAAGCCATCAGGCGTTATGGCGATATGCTATCGCGCTATGATAGCTAGATATCTTCTGCGTTCAGGCCTCTATTCATCACGGTTCGCATAACAAAATTCGATTCCATGCGAAGCACATGAGGCAATGCAGATAGATAAGTTGTGTGTATGCGGCTGAAGTCATTTACAGATTGCGCCGCTATTCGCAGCAGATAATCATTTTCCCCCGCGACAAGGAAGCAAGCCAATACTTGCGGTACTTTTTGCACAGCATCCTCAAATTCAGCCATCATTTCAGCTGATTGACCATGCAAGGTGATATGCACAAGCACGAGAACTGAGTGACCTAATTCTTCGAGACTTAAATCAGCATGATAGCCTTGAATGACACCAGATTTTTCAAGTAATGAGACACGCCGCAAGCAAGCAGATGGCGAAAGCCCGACCTCTTGGGCCAAGTCAATATTGGAAATACGCGCATTTTCCTGTAAATAGGAAAGTATCATACGGTCGATTCTGTCCATTTAACTCTCAAAGCCTCATTATCATTTCACTTCTTTGCATTATATTCGCATAAAATTCGATAAAATGCAAATAGTGTAAAATATAACACATTAATTCTGCTATTTTCATAGAACAAAGCAAAGATATTTCTATCAATTTGCCCTATAGTCTTGCGCGAAACTTGTCAGACGATGGGGTTTCATTGTCATAAAGGCAAAAGATTATCAGGGAGATGTGAGATGATCGTTGGTGTTCCAAAAGAGATTAAAGTTAAAGAATCACGTGTTGGCCTAGTGCCATCTTCAGTATCAGAGCTTGTGCGCCGTGGCCACGAAGTTCTTGTTGAAACAAACGCTGGTCAGGGTATTGGCGCAACAGACGCTGATTACGAAGCTGCTGGTGCAAAAATCATGCCAGATGCCAAGTCAGTTTTTGACGGCGCAAAAATGATCGTGAAAGTGAAAGAACCACAGCCATCTGAGTGGGTTCAGCTTCGCCCTGATCACATCCTGTTTACATATTTACACCTTGCAGCTGATGCAGCGCAGACAAAAGGTCTTATGGAATCAGGTTGTACAGCAATTGCTTATGAGACAATTACAGATGCCGCTGGTGGTCTGCCGCTACTAGCGCCTATGTCAGAAGTGGCTGGTCGTCTATCCGTTATCGAAGGTGCCGCACATCTAAAGGCTAACGCAGGCGGACGCGGCGTTCTAATCTCAGGCGTTCCAGGCACAGAGCCTGCGAATGTTGTTATCATCGGTGGCGGTGTTGTTGGTGTGAATGCTGCGAAAATGGCAGTTGGCATGGGTGCGAATGTTACAATCTTGGATATGTCACTTCCACGCTTACGTTACCTATCAGACATTTTTGGCGCATCAGTAACAACCCGCTATTCAAGCGCATCTGTTCTTGAAGAAGCTGTTATGAAGGCTGACATGGTCGTAGGTGCGGTGTTGGTGCCAGGTGCATCTGCACCACGTCTTGTCACAAAAGACATGTTGTCAAAGATGAAGCCAGGTTCAGTGCTTGTTGACGTGGCGATTGACCAAGGTGGTTGTTTCGAGACATCAAAGGCAACAACACATGATGAGCCAACATACGTCGTAGACGGTATTGTTCACTATTGTGTTGCAAATATGCCAGGTTCAGTGCCACGCACATCATCTGAAGCGCTAAATAACGCAACTCTGCCATTTACATTGGCACTAGCTGATAAAGGTGTCGCTGCACTAGATGACAACCCGCATCTTGCAAATGGTTTGAACGTATCTGATGGCAAAATCCGCTATCAGGCAGTGATCGATGCGCTTGGTGAAAACCCAGCATAAGGTCTCTTGCAGACTAAATTGACCTAAAAATAAGCGCCAATGATAGAATGGCGCTTATTTTTTTAACGAAAATGAAAATAGTTATGATTCTTTGTCAAAAAGTACTTGACCATCTAGGGTAGATGTTGAATAAACACCCTCACTTGAGCGCAAGCCGCTCTGGTAAACAGGTCGTGGGGCCATAGCTCAGCTGGGAGAGCGCGTGCTTTGCAAGCATGAGGTCGTCGGTTCGATCCCGTCTGGCTCCACCAACCTGCTTCTTTAAGGGTAACCTTATAAAGATAAAAATTCTGTAATTAGTTGTAGGAGTGCGGTCATGGCCGTTCCAAAGAGTAAAATTTCTAAGTCAAAGCGCAATCAGCGCCGCGCACATGACGCTCTACGCAGTGACGCCTATATCGAAGATAAGGATTCAGGCGAGCTACGTCGTCCTCATCACATCGACCTTAAAACAGGTATGTATAAAGGCCGTCAGGTTTTGAAAGTGAAAGACGCTATCTAAACCTTTTAAAACGCATGCAAGTGCAATAAGTTAGGAAAGCGTGGAGGTCGTCACCTTTACGCTTTTTTTATTTGCTCTAAGTCATAATAACCATTCACTCACCACAGGCTTTTCCTATGTCAACTATCGTCACAAAATTACCGCTTTATTGTATTGGTGACATTGTGCGTCACAAGCATTTTTCATTTCGCGGTGTTATCGTGGATGTTGATCCAGAATTCGATAATACGGACGAATGGTATGATTCTATTCCTGAAGATGTGCGCCCAGAAAAAGAACAGCCATTTTATCATTTATTGGCTGAAAATTCTGATAGCTATTACACAGCCTATGTCAGCCAGCAGAATTTAGCGCTCGATGCTGAAAATGGCCCCATTTCTCATCCAGATGTGGATATGGTGTTCGAAGGTTTAGATGATGAGCGTTATCAGCTTCGCAAAGAAGCTTTTAACTAATATTTCTGCATAAAAAATCCTTATTTTTTTGCCTATAACGCTTGAATTTTATCGCTTTATATATATGTTACGGGTAATCCAGACCAAATTAGTCTGATATTGATAATCATTCGCAATAAAAACCGAATTGAGTGTTAGATGTTACGTCTAAATCGTATGACAGATTACGCTATTTTGATACTCGCTGCATTGAGTGCGCGACATGATAATGTTGTGTCTGGTGCTGTTTTGGCGAATGATACGCAATTAAACCAGCCTACGATTGCAAAGATTGCAAAAGCGCTGGTCAAATCTGGCATTATTACCGCTGAGCGGGGCGTCAATGGTGGTTACCGTCTTGCGCGCTCTGCAAATGATGTGAATGCTGCTGATATTATTGAGGCGATTGAGGGGCCGATTGCTTTAACAGCCTGTGTTGAAGGGGCTGATGCGCCTTGCGAGACACGTCATGGCTGTTTCATGTCAGGTCATTGGGATGAGGTGAATAATTCTATTCGCCATGCATTACAACAAGTGACGTTAGACAAATTATTTAACCCAGAAACTATGTTTCCGCCTTTGGTGAAAAATCAAAACCAAGGGTCGCCAGTCAATCAAGATGATAGTCACACATCATCGTAATTAATGAGTTAAACTATGGCTGCTACACAAGAGACCATTGCCGCTGTCGAAGAAGCGACCGGCCAGTACAAATACGGTTTTGTTACTGACATTGAAACAGAAAAAGCCCCCAAGGGCCTTAATGAAGATATTATCCGTTTCATTTCAGCAAAAAAGAACGAACCTGAATGGATGCTTGAATGGCGCTTGAAAGCCTATGCCAAGTGGCTGACAATGGAATCGCCAGATTGGGCAAAATTGAATATTCCTGAAATCGATTATCAGGACGTTTATTACTATGCCGCGCCAAAGTCTGCAGAAGGCCCGAAGTCTCTTGATGAGGTTGATCCTGAATTGCTTGCGACTTACGAGAAGCTTGGTATTCCGCTAAATGAGCAGAAAATGCTAGCTGGCGTTGCTGTTGATGCTGTGTTTGATTCAGTATCAGTTGCAACAACCTTCCGCGAAGAGTTGGCAAAGGTCGGCGTGATATTCTGCCCGATTTCAGAAGCGATACACAGCCATCCTGAGTTAGTTAAGAAATATATGGGCTCAGTCGTGCCAGTGGCAGATAATTATTTCTCTGCACTCAATTCTGCTGTCTTCACTGATGGGTCATTTGTCTATATCCCAAAGGGCGTAAAATGCCCGATGGAACTCTCAACTTACTTCCGAATTAACGAGAAAAATACAGGCCAGTTTGAACGTACTTTGATCATCGCAGAAG
>WTHW01000245.1 GCA_011526395.1 Alphaproteobacteria bacterium | reverse complement strand
GGCCTTATCCACGCTCCTTGGCGTTGGCACATCTGCGTTATCCAATTATATGAAGCGTGGCCATATACCAGCTCGCAAATTTGCGCTATTAGCAGAAGACCTAAAGCAAAAAGGATATGTCCTAGATCAGCATAGTTACGAGCTAGGCGAACGAAAAAATTCATATGCTGAAAAGCCTATTTGTTTGCTGATTATCTCTGGCGGCATTGCGGCCTACAAATCACTTGAGCTAGCACGACGCCTTATGGATGAGGGCTATATTGTGCGCGGGGTAATGACCCAATCAGCCCAGCAATTCATAACACCTTTATCTCTCTCTGCTCTAACAGCTGAAAAAGTATATACAGATCTATTCTCTCTGACTGATGAGCAAGAAATGGGACATATCAGGCTCGCACGTGAAGCAGATCTTGTTGTGGTTGCGCCTGCGACTGGCAATTTCATCGCCAAAGTCGCCACAGGCATAGCAGATGATTTAGCCACAACCTTATGCCTTGCCTCTGATGCTCCTTTTTACTTTATCCCTGCCATGAACCCTGTGATGTGGGCACAGCCAGCAACACAGGAAAATTGTGCAACACTGCGCAAGCGCGGCGGCACACAAATTGGGCCTGCCATTGGTGATACAGCATGCGGTGAAGTTGGGGCAGGACGAATGACAGATGTAGCAGATATCATCGCAGCCCTGCCGTCCCCTTTACATAAAACAACCTCACAAACAAAACCACTATCAGGCAAAAAGATACTTATCACAGCCGGCCCAACAAGAGAGCCAATTGACGGTGTTCGCTATATTTCAAACAGCTCATCAGGCAAGCAAGGTTATGCAATCGCCGCGGCTTGTGTATCTGCTGGCGCCGAAGTCACCCTTGTCACAGGACCGACTGACTTATCAGCACCAGAGAATGTCACACTTATAAATGTACTCACCGCCCAAGAGATGCATGATGCAAGCCATGCACAGCTGCCAGCTGATGTTGCCATTTGCACTGCCGCTGTGGCTGATTGGCATGTGGTGGGCGCGATGCACAAAAAATTAAAAAAATCTGCTGATAATGAGCCGCCGCAACTAGAGTTAGCCGAAAATCCCGATATTTTGAAAAGCTTGTCTCATAGCGAGAAGCGGCCTCATTTGGTGATAGGCTTTGCGGCTGAAACAGATAATGTTATCCAAGCGGCCATCGCAAAAAGGCAGAGGAAAAATTGTGATTGGATTATGGCAAATGAAATCACGAAAGGGCCTAATGTCTTTGGCTCAGATGAGAACCAGTTGATTTTGATCCGCGAAGGTGAGGAAACAATATGGCCAAGAGCGTCTAAAGAGGCTCTCAGCTTGCGTCTTGTGGACGAGATAGCTCATTTTTTTGAGATAACATAACAGGAGATGTATCTTGGATAATGCGAATTCACAAATAACAGCTGTGACCATTCCCGTTGAAAAAATGTCACATGCCAAGGACTTACCCTTACCAGACTATCAGACAAATGGCGCAGCTGGCATGGATCTATGCGCGGCGTTGGGTGATGATATCGTGATTGCGCCGGGTGATTTTACTGCCATACCAACTGGCCTTGCTATCGCACTACCAGCCGGTCTTGAGGCACAAATCAGACCTCGTTCTGGCCTTGCCTTCAAACATGGCATCACCGTTCTCAACAGTCCCGGCACCATTGATAGTGATTATCGCGGCGAGATCAAAATTGCTCTTATTAATCATGGCAAATCACCTGTAACAATCAGCCATGGTATGCGTATTGCCCAGATGGTGATTGCACAAACCATTCAGGCACAGCTTCAGCCAGTTGATCAGCTAGATGAGACTGAACGTGGTGCTGGCGGATTTGGCTCTACTGGCATCTCAACATGACAAATCAGCTAACCGACCAAGAAATCACCCGCTATGCAAGACAAATGATCTTGCCGGAAATTGGTGATGCTGGCCAAGACAAATTAAAAGCAAGCCGATTGGGAATCATTGGCGCAGGCGGTCTTGGCACACCAGCGCTTATTATGGCCGCAACAGCTGGGTTTGGTCATATTTCAATTATGGATGATGATGTTGTTGAGGCCACGAATCTCAATCGCCAGTTTTTATTCACACCCCAAGATGAAGGCGCATCGAAAGCCGAAATAGCCGCGCGCTTTGCTGGCATGCAAAACCCTCACATTTCCATCACAGCAACAAATGCAAGATTTGATGAGGCAAACGCAGATAGCTTTTTTGCTGATCATGATCTGATTATTGATGCCAGTGACAATCCCACAACAAGACAACGTGCCAATCGTGCTGCGATAGCAACAAAAAAAACACTTATATTTGTCAGCGCCATCCGTTTTGAAGGACAGTTAGCGCTTTTTTCGCCTCATCTATGAGATAATAACGCCTGCTATGAATGTTTATTTCCACATCAGCCAGAGCAAGGCGATGTGCCAAATTGTGCCACAGTTGGCATCGCTGGACCAGTCACATCCATCATGGGCTCTCTTGCCGTCCTAGAGGCAATGAAATGGCAAACCGGAAATGACAAGGCGCAGGCTAATCAGCTCATATTATTTGATGGGCTAACAGGTGATTTGGATAAAATTAAAACCAAAAAATCACTCACCTGCCGCGCCTGTAGCCAAAAATAACTAGCAGATCCGCCTACAGCATGGCTTGGACAACACGGTCTGGCGGCGTGTGACCATCAATAAATGTTTGAATATTGATGATGACCTTCTGACCCATATCCTGTCGGCCTTCAATGGTGGCTGACCCAATATGAGGCAACAAAACAGTGTTTTTCAATGAACGCAGTCTTTGTGAAATTTCAGGCTCATTTTGATACACATCCAAGCCGGCGCCTGCGATACCATTATTTGCCAAAAGATCAGTCAGTGCCTCTTCATCTACCACATCACCTCTTGCACAATTCACAATATAGGCATGAGGCTGAATAAGTGATAAACGCTCACGCGACAAAAGATTATGTGTCGCTGGCGTTGAGGGGCAATTGACCGAAATAATATCCATACGCGGCAACATCTGATCCAGCTGTTCCCAATATGTTGCTTCAAGCTCTTCTTCAAGCTGTGGATGCACAGGCTTACGGTTGTGATAATGGATAGACATACCAAATCCGCGGGCGCGCCTTGCAACTGCCTCGCCAATATTACCCATACCAATAATACCCAAGCGCTTGCCATTAATACGGCGGCCTAACATGCCTGTTGGTGACCAGCCTTTCCATTCGCCTGAACGCGCGCGCACATCACCTTCTGCGATACGGCGCGGCACAGCTAATATGAGGCTCATCACCACATCAGCTGTATCTTCTGTCAAAACCCCCGGTGTGTTTGTGACAGTGATCCCTTTTTCATGTGCGGCTGCCAAATCAATATGATCAACACCCACACCAAAAGAAGCAATCAATTTCAAATGTGGACCAGCAGCTGCGATAATCTCAGCATCGATAATATCTGTCACAGTTGGCACAAGAACATCTGCCTTTGCCACTGCCTCTTTCAAAGCCTCCCGGCTCATCGCTTCATCAGTTTCGTTGAGCGTTGCATTAAACAGCTCACGCATCCGTGTTTCGACACTTTCAGGAAGCTGTCTTGTAAGGATAATTGATGGTTTCATAGCTTGGGGACCTTTTTGCTGAAATCACTTTGGTCTTTTTAGACCTTTTCGCTATTATCACGCCGCATTTTCATGTTAGTTTCAAAGATATATTTAACATTTATAGTTTGGTTGTGCCTAGTTAATTAACAATAGCACGATTATTTTTTTATTGCCCTTGTTGTCCTAATCAGTTCTTTTATAGCCATGCAAATGAATGAGATTTCAAACGCGATCAATAGTGACCCCAAAAAACAGGGGTTATATGGCATTTCTGCAAGCATCTTTGGTATGATTTTATGCGTCGGCCTTCTCATGGCTATGACGGTAACGCCAATGCGCGCTGCAGGCGCTCAAGAAACCAAACTTGTTGTACAAGGATCTGGCCTTCCTGTACCGCGTTTTGTGACACTCAAATCTGACACCGTAAATATGCGTGTCGGACCAGGGCGCGAATATCCACTTTCATGGGTCTATAAGAAAAAGAATTTGCCAGTAAAAGTCATTGCTGAATTTGATGTATGGCGCAAAATCATAGATCATGAAGGCACAACAGGATGGGTTCACAGCCAACTTGTCACCTTAAAACGATATGCGCTTATCCAATCACGTTTGACAAAATTATATCGCAAAGCAGATTTTGATAGCCCTGTTGTCGCCGTAGCAGATAAAGGCGTCATCGTAGAATTGCAAATTTGCGAGGCACAATGGTGCCGCATCGCCACACAAGATTTACGCGCTTTTGTAAGGCGCGAAGATATCTGGGGGATATTGGAGAATGAAACACTCAATTAACCAGATGATCTCTAATACTTGTTATAATTAAACACTGATTAACAAGCACCCCTGTCACTTAATTTATACTAGCTAACGTAAAAAGGTACCTAACTATGTCACATACACCGCAATCATCTTATAGCTATGATGATCTCATTTCTTGTGCCAAGGGCGAGATGTTTGGCAAAGGCAACCCACAACTGCCACTGCCTCCAATGCTGATGTGTGATCGTATCACATCAATCGCTGATACAGGCGGTGCAAATGACAAAGGTCATATTCGCGCTGAATTTGATATTCATCCTGATTTGTGGTTCTTCCCATGTCATTTCGAAGGTGACCCTGTTATGCCTGGTTGTCTTGGTATGGATGCGCTATGGCAGCTTGTTGGTTTCTACCTAGGTTGGGCTGGCGGCAAGGGCCGTGGCCGCGCACTATCTGTTGGCGAAGTGAAATTCACAGGTCAAATCCTGCCAACAGCAAAATTAGTCACATTTGAACTTGATATGAAGCGCGTCATTATGCGCCGGCTTGTTATGGGTATCGCTG
>WTHW01000026.1 GCA_011526395.1 Alphaproteobacteria bacterium | reverse complement strand
AATTGCATCAGTTACATTATGGCCTCTAGCCTCAAATAAAGGCAACATGTCTGTTTTGCTAGGCAACATTTCAGGTAGTTTTGTAAATGTTTCGATAAATTTCTTATCAATAAATGATTTCAGTTTCCAACACCATTTACCATAAAATGAAATACCATTTCGAACGGCTATCGCTTTCCCATCTCCTGTGCCGATTAAGGCTAAATAGTGCTTTTGTGGCCGCCATTTGATAAGTGGTTTGCCGTAAATGTACTTGCGGACATTTTGCGACAGAATTTTTCCAGCTCTAACAGCAAAAACGCCTGCTTTTTCACGGCTGGCGCCAATCATATTTGCAACATCGCCACTAGCAAATATGTTAGGGTAAATATCAGATTGCAGAGTAGATGTTATGCGCACAAACCCCGCATCATCAATTGCTTTTCCAAGGCTGGCAATAAAAGTACCTGCTTTAACCCCAGTGACCACAAAATCCATACCAGATGGATAAGTGATATCATTATAGCTGACCAATTTATCTTCTTTAATCTCTTTTATTGAGACACCCTGATGAAAAATAATACCCTTCTTCTCTGCAATATCAGTGATCAGCCTAGACACAGCAGCAGGCATCTTAGGTAAAATTCTATTTGACCTAGAAAATACATTTATTTCAATATCTTGTGATTTGTATTTCGCGTAAAAAGCAAATGCTAATTCAAGGCCTGCAACACCGGCACCAATGATGTTAATGATTTGTTTCGACGTAATGACATCTGGTAATTTATGAATAAAATGCGCAATTGGTTTCACGGCGATGGCATGTTCTTTTGCACCTTCAATATTATCTAAATCAGGTTGCGCACCAGAATTTATCGACAGAATGTCATAAGTAATAGCCGGCCTGCCATCAATGAAGAGTGTGTTTTTATCAGCATCTATCTCTTTTACCCGCGCATGTATCATATCTGCGCCAGCGGCACTTGCAAGACGTGTTAAATCAATGTGAATCTCATCTTCTGACCACTGCCCCTCTATAAACCCGGGTAGCATACCTGAGTAAGGGGCGTTTAACACATCACTTATAAGGGTGATTGCCAATCCGTTAATTGGCTTCATCGCAAGAGATTTTAGAAGTTGCACTTGCGCATGGCCACCGCCGATTAGGACTAAATGCAACTGTTTTGGGTGAAACTCACCATGCATTAAATATCGTTCACTTTTCCAGAGAAGTAGCTCATTGGTTGAAGGTCATTTTCATGTTCGTGAATATGCAAAACTTCACCAACATGAATAATATGGTCTCCACCATCATATTGTTGCCATGAGCGGCATTCTAAAACCCGAAGGGCACCTGCAATAACTGGGGCGCCAGTATGTCCTGTGTGCCAATCGACCCCTTTAAATCTGTCTTCATGTTCAGTTGAGAACCGACCACATAATTCTGTTTGTTCATGTGCAAGAAACGCAATTGAAAAATGCTGTGCTTTTTCAAAATCACTTGCACATGAATTACCCTTTATCAAAGACCACAACACCAATCTTGGAGATAGTGATACCGACGCAAATGAATTAACAGTAAGGCCATAGGGGTTGCCATCTTGCTTAATGCAGCTAACGATGGTCACGCCAGTTAAAAATTGACCCATGGCGGTTTTAAATTGTTTGTCAGTAATCAATGAAGACATCTATTAAAGTCCTGCCTTGGTGTTTATAGCGGATATGAGAACAAAAATGGACTGCTAACGGTCTAAGTTCAAGAGAAAAGCTCTAAAATACTATTTTTTGCTCGTGAACCAAGATTTTGGAAATACATCAGCGAGTAACACAGCTGTAAAGATAAATATACATCCCATAATGGCGGATAAAGTTAAGCTCTCTGATAATAGCAACCAGCTAGATAAAGCGGCAAACACAGCCTCAAGGGACAATAAAAATGCAGCAGCAGTAGTGTTGGCATGGCGTTGTGCTACGAGTTGAAGTGTATATGCAATACCTACCGATATCGCACCTGCATATACGAGTTCTTGCCATACAGGTAAAAAATTATGAAATTCAGGTGATTCAAACGCAAAGGCGCCAATGCTCGCCAATAATGCACAAACTGCATTTTGAACAAATGCCAATTGAAGTGGTGCCACCACCAATCTTGTCACAAAGCCAATGGCAATGATGTGTGCAGCCCAAAACAACGCCCCAACAGCAACCATAATATCAGCTAATTGTGCTTCAAAGCTTGCATTGCCTGATAATAAGTAAGAGCCAAGAAGTGATAAACTCACCGCAAGCCAAATGGGCAAGCCAATTTTTTCTCTGGTCAATAACCAGGCCATGAGGGGAACAGCTGGCACATATAATGCTGTTAAAAAGGCCGCATTCGCAACTTTTGTAAACAGAAGTGCAGTTTGTTGAAGTGCAATACCGCCAAACATCAAAACACCAAGCGAAATAGCACCTTGCCATAATTTTGGGTTCTGTTTTGCCTCAAAATAAAGGCTTGAGCGACGAGACTCCCAAATAGCCAAAGGCAACATAACGAGCATCCCAATCAGGTATCGCGCCCCTGTGAATGATAGAGGCCCCAAAGTATCCATGCCAGTGGTTTGTGCGATAAAGGTCGTGCCCCATATCAATGCTGTAATCAGCATGAGGAAATTGGCAGTCATTTTGTTCATATGTCGCTCCACATGGACGTAAGCTCTACTTATTTAGTGCGACTAAATGACTTTACTGTCTTTGCAATGAATAAGCTTGTTCGCGGAATATAGATATAGGGTCTAGCAAAATGTATGACAGGGCGTTTGATAACACGATATAAGCCAAAGGCCAACAACAAGCCATGAAGCGCTGCAAAATAAATGAACAAAATATGTGGCCCAAAATTATCTAACAAGGCACCGCTGATGATAGGAGAGGCGATTGCTCCTATCGCGAAAAAGAAAATCAAAGAAGCACTTAAATCTGTCATGTCTTTTGTTTGGCACAAATCATTCGCATGTGTGGCGCAAAGTGAGTAGATAGGCATAGTTGCCATGCCAAATATAAACACCAAAATGAATATCTGTTTATCCCCTAGTAAGCTTGATACAAAAGATAGTGGCATTATGAATGATACGATTATCGTTAATGATGAAAGCGCCATCATAATTGTCCGCTTGGTAAATTTATCTGCTAGATAGCCCACAGGTAATTGAGACAAGGCCCCGCCAAGGATGAAAAGCGCTAGAAACAAAGCGATTTCAGAATTAGTTAACGCGCTATCAAATGCAAATAAGGGGCCAACCATACGAATAGCGGCTCCAGTTGCCCCCACCACCAAAACACCAGCAACTGCTAAAGGCGATATGCTGACGGCCAGAAATGGTCTCCATTTAGCATGTTCAGGTAGTGCTGGTTGCACTGACTTTGTCAGAGCTAGTGGCAAGAAAGATAAGCACAAAAAAATGGCAACGAGTGAATATGACCAATATTGAGCAACAGGCAAAGTAGCAATCAGAGCTTGCGCAACAAGTGCGCCAGACATATCGAAAATACGATAAAATGAGAAATATTTTGACCTATTTTCATTGTTTAATTTGGCATGAAGCCAGCTTTCAATCACTGTCGCTGCGCCGGCCACTGCAATGCCGGAAAACAGGCGAAGAACAATCCAAAAATATAAGTTTTGCCAGATAGGATGCAGCAAAACAGCAATGATGGACAAGCCTGTTACAAAAGAAAATGTCCGGGCATGTCCCACGCGTTTGATTAGCGAAGGCGACAGGAAACACCCCAGAATAAAGCCGACAAAATGAAAAGAGCCAATCAATCCAATTTCGGTGCGTGTAAAACCAATGGATAACCCAGATAGCGCATCCAAAGGTCCAAGTGTGCCTGTACTCACTTGAACAAGGAAAACGGAGACCAATAACGCAGAGATGGAAATAAGTATTTGCATGAATGAAGATGAATCTGGCAATAAAATGGTAAGCTTTGATCCCATTCATAACATGGTTAATCAAAAAGCAGATAGAATTGATTTTTGGTGCATTTAATTTGAATCACGAAATACAAGAACAACGTTATACTACAGTCAAACCATTTCTCAAGTGGGTTGGTGGAAAAAGACAGCTCATACCTGAGATTGTAAAATTTATACCTCGCTCCTATGCTCATTACTTTGAGCCATTTTTAGGAGGAGGTGCTTTATTTTTTAGTCAGCTACCAAAATATGCCACAATCAGCGATGTAAACGAAGAATTGGTGAACTGCTATCAAGTTATAAAACAAGACCCAACTGCACTTATTGCCGAGTTGAAAACACACATTTATAACAAAGAATATTACTATCACGTGCGCAATCTTGATAGAGATCCGGTTGCTTTCTCAACATTGACGAACATCGCCAGAGCTGCGCGGCTTATCTATTTAAATCGTTCAGGTTTTAACGGCATGTATAGGGTGAATAGCAAAGGGCAATTTAATGTGCCGTTTGGAACTTATAAAAATCCAAATATCGTCAATGAACAGGTTATTTTACAGGCAAATGAGGCATTGCAATCTGCCGAAATTAAACACGCCTCTTTTGAAACGATTGTAGCGTCCGCCAAAAAGGGTGATTTCATATATTTTGATCCGCCCTATATGCCTTTATCAACAACGTCAAGCTTCACAAAATATGCCAAAGATGACTTCTCTGAACATTGGCAAGAAAAATTAGCGCTTACTTGTCGCTCTCTACATGAAAAGCAAATCCGCTTCATTGTTTCGAATAGCTATTGTAACAAAATCAAAGAGCTTTATGACGGTTTCAACTTTGCTGAAATAAAGGCAAAAAGATCTATTAACAGCAAAGCTGACGGCAGGGCGGCTATCAGTGAATTGCTAATTCATAACGCGCACTGCTAACGCTTTAATTGCAAGTATAAATATCTTGGGAAAGGTGGAGGCCCGAACCGGAATTGAACCGATGTCCACGGTTTTGCAAACCG
>WTHW01000019.1 GCA_011526395.1 Alphaproteobacteria bacterium | reverse complement strand
CTTCTGAAGAAGAACAAAGAATTAAGCGGCAAGATTATATCTCTCACGGCAAAAATTGCTTCTTTAGAAAATGAAGCAGAAAAAAAGACTGAAGACATTGTTTTGAGCGCGCCAGAACCGCGTCCAATTCCTCCAAAAAACAAACAAACCACTACGAATCTTAAACCAGAGAACAAATCACAAGATAAGAGGTTTTTTGCTCAGCTAGGTTCATTCACCAGTGAAAGCAAAGCCAAAGCTGCATTAGCAGACATGAAGACAAACTTTCAAACCTTGTTCAATGGCACAGCAATTTCTATCACGCCACATGAATTTGCGTCTGGCGAAGTGTTTTATCGCGTCAGGACTGAAGTGGCTGAAAGAACAAAAATCACAAAAATATGTGATAAATTATGGCAATCGCGGATGGGATGTTTAATCAAAACAAACATTGATTAAATTATGATTTCGTATCATCCTCTCACTAGAACATGTTATTGGGGTATGGGTTTATGAAAAATTGGCTTGCAGTATTCATTATCGCTATGTGTCTACCTTTATCGGCGCAGGCAGAAGAAGAAAAAGGATTTTGGGCAAGCTTGGTGCCAGATAATTCATCTGCACTAACCATCATGGAAGATGGAAAAGCCTTTTTTGGTCAGCTTTTCGAAGATGGCAAGGATACTGGAAAAGTCATAATTGAGGGTGGCAAAAACATAGTGACAGGCACAGGTGATGTCATTAAATCCATAACTTCTAGCGACGAATAATAGCCGGCTAGGATACTTCTAAATCTACGTCGAAATGGGACTTACCCAAGATGGATAACGCCACCATTATTTCTTTGGTTATATTCTCCCACGTTGCGGCATACACACCAGGCCCGAATAATTTGATGCTGGCAGCTTCTGGGGTCAATTACGGGGTACGCCGCACAATTCCGCATATATCAGGCGTTACAGCCGGCTTTATGCTCCTTGTATTTGCTGCAGGGCTTGGGCTTTCAAGTCTTTTTACAGCGCTACCACAGCTATATAATGTGATGCGCATTCTAGCCTTTGGATTTTTAATCTATCTAGGTTGGAAAATCGCAATGGCTGGCCCCATTGAAGATGCCAAATCAAGCAAACCACTTAGTTTTACAGCCGCTTTCATATTTCAATGGATAAACCCAAAGGCTGTTACAGTTACGTTAAGCACAATAACCGCTTATACCGGCAACACCCAAACGCCCTACTCTGACCTTGCCATTATATTAGTTGTGTTTTTCATCACAACGCTTGGCAGCACGGTGGCCTGGACCATTATGGGCCATTATATTGGCAAATTACTCAAGAATGAAAAAACGAGGCGATTGTTCAATATTCTTATGGCTGTTACGTTGATTATAAGCCTTATGCCAGTAATTTTTTCGCTATAAACGATTGGAATATCAATGATTTCACTTCCGCCATTTAATAGTGATAAACCATTTCTGAGAGGTAATTTGCACGGTCACTCAACTCATTCAGATGGATTGAGAACGCCGGAAGAGGCTGTTCAGACATATTACGAGCTTGGTTATGATTTCATCTGCCTGTCTGATCATCTATGGCATGATACACGCTATGCCGCGACGACGGTGCTAGATGCGCGCCATTTGAACAGAGAGGGGTTCATTACAATACCGTCTGCTGAGCTTCACTGTAATGGCAAAGCTTATGATAGTGATGGGTTATGGCATATTGTGGCTAATGGACTGCCTCTTGATTTTCCCGTGGCAGCAGAAAATGAAACAGCGCCAGAGATGATACAGCGCGCATTAGATGCAGGCGCCTATGTAACATTGGCACATCCTGAATGGTATTCCATGACAATGAGTGAGGCTGATAGCGTATCTCACGCTCATGGTGTTGAAGTTTATAATCATTCTTGTGTTGTTGGATCCAATCGAGGTAGCGGCATTGCCATTGCTGATTATCTACTTCAAGAAGGTCACAGGATTACTTTCACGGCTACAGATGATAGTCATTTTGAAAAACCTGATTGGGCTGGTGGCTGGGTTATGGTATCGGCAGACCTTGATGAGGCTGATATTGTTGATGCCCTAAAAAAAGGTAATCATTTTTCATCCTCTGGCGCAGATATTACCGACATAGCGATAGATGGCGATATCCTTCATGTTGCCTGTTCTCCGGCATCACATGTCATATTATCTGGTTCCGGCCATCTGGCCATTTCAAACCATGGACATAATATAACCCGCACCAGCTTTGATCTTAGCTCTTTTCATTCAGATTGGTTCCGCATTACTGTGATAGCCAATGAAGGGGCAAAGGCTTGGTCAAACACATACTGGAAAAATGATATCGCTCAAATGGCGAGATAATGCCACAATCGATTAACAGACAAGCACAGAGCCATATGGTACCTGTCCATCATTTAGGGATCAGCCAAATTATCTCATTTGGCATGCTGTTTTATGCATTTGCGCCCTTAAAAACATATGTAATGGCCGCATCATCTTTATCTGCCTCGGCGATATTGTCTCTCGTAAGCTTTAGCATGTTATTTCAAGCGCTCTTTATGCCAGCAATTGGCAATGCTTGTGATAAATATGGCGCGCTGCGCATAATGGGAATAGGCTTTTTCACTGGCGCTATCGGTTTTTTATTACTTGGTATGACAGGCCATCAGCTAATCAATTTCTTGCCTAGCTATATATGGGTGGGTGGATGCTTTGTTCTGATAGCACTAGGTTTAGGGATGTCATCATATGAGGCAGCCTTTACGGCAACCATTCAGCTTGATGAAAAAAATGCCCGCAAAAAGATATCTATCATTACCTTTTATGGCGGTGTTGCAAGCACTGTATCTTGGTTGTGCCTGACGCCTCTATTATCGTTTTTTGGATTAGCCATAACAACAACTTTGGTCAGTGTCCTATTATGCTGTACGGCCATTGTGATCTGGCAAATAGCGAAATCAAAGCAAACTAATTATTTTAATAACAGCTTCAAACCACAGCCATTTCACTGGTCACTTTTAACAAAAATAGAAAAACAGAGTCTTGTATGCCTTGCGACAACGGGCGGCGTCCAATATTTGATGTTTTCAGCGACTACATTGCTTCTTATCAGCTGGTTTGATTGGCAATATGGCAATCTAACTATGGCAGTCATACTCGCAAGTATTTGCGGGCCGTTTCAGGTGATTGGAAGATATATTGAGATGCAGTTTGGGCATAAATTAGATGCACGCAAAACTGGTATCATTGCTCATTTATTGGTGCCAACCTCGCTTTTGTTTATACAAATCCCCTCACCTGTTTTTGCTGTGATTGCAATGGTGTTGTTTGGCATGGGTATTGGCGTTATTACGGTTAGTTATGGTTTTGTGACTAACCTATATTTCCGTGCGGAAGTCTATGGGAGAGCCAAAAGCATTAGTGCTGCTCTTCGTATGATTGGGGTAGCCGTAGGGCCATCCTTAGGAGGATGGCTATTTACCCAACAACGAGAAGACTTCATGACAATAATGGTGGCTCTTGCCTTGCTTTCCACAGCAAGTTTCGCCCTTTTACTAGCGTTGAAGCCGACAAATAGCATACACCAGCAACCTTGAACTTTCAGGCTATTGGTTATCAAATATTATTTTGGTGCCGCTAATTTTACGATGACAGGCAAATGATCAGATGGAAATCCACCATCAATACGACGGTCATCAATTACATGAGCAAGGATAGGCAAAGCTTGATTTGTGAACACATAGTCAATACGCTCAAACGCTGCAACGCTTCTGAAACCGTTCCATGTTGAATTAGGGCCTGATTTATCCTTTGTCACACGATAGCTATCAAGCAAGCAGTTTTCATTCTCAATGGCTCTTGTCGTGCCAGTGTTAGATGTATCATTAAAATCACCAGCTAGAATAACAATCGGGTTATTTAATGAGGCTATTTTCTTCGATACATACTCTTGGATAACTTTGCCGCTATTTAACTTTGCTTGTGTGCCGCGATGGTCATAATGCGCACTTCCCAACAATACGATCTTATCACTTGCCTTGTCGCGCAAAGTAGCAAAAGTGACGATCCGTGGTAGTGCTGCGTCCCACCCTTTGCTACCAGGCACATCTGGTGTTTCACTTAACCAGACTGTATCAAAAGACAACATCTCAAATTTTGATTTACGGAAGAAAATGGGTGCATATTCGCCTTTCGTCTTACCATCATCCCGTCCAACACCAACGAATTCGTAATCTGTTAAATTTTGTTGCAGCCAAGTAAATTGATTATGCAAGACCTCTTGAAGACCGCCTAGATCGACATTGTGGTCAGAAAAAATCTGCGCCACCTTATGAGTGCGTTTTGGCCACGCATTACCGCCATCGCCTGAATTGTCGTAACGGATGTTGAAAGACATGGCCTGCCATGAATCGCTAGATGTCGAAATGCCATTTTCTTTTTGGCAAGATGCAATTTGCTCTTTTGTTATGATGGCTGGACCAGATTGCTCTGCGCCAGACAGGCTTTGGCCTGATTTAAATGTGAGTGCTGATGCCTGGCATGACAAAAGAATAATTCCAAATAAAACACCGCTCTTCCACATAATCTAAAACCTATCAAAATTACATAATCACATACTAAAAGTTATATTTAATATAACTTGAAAACGCTAGGCTATATTTATTGCGCCGCAAATGATGAACGCATTTTGGCTGCCCATCTGCCATTTACTTCGATAATGACCCATAGCGACCGAAAGCGACTTATCACATTATCATCGCTATCATAACGAATGATTTCAGCATCAAGATGAACCTTATTGGGGCTATCTGCTAGCACTTTAATGTCATTAAAGGCTGAATGATGCCAAGTGCCACCTGCCCTTTTCTTAAAGTCTAGGAAATAGCTCTCAGCTGTTGGCCATAGTTTCATATCATTTGCGCTTAGTCGAATATGCGGAAAATGCAGTGTTTGTGCTAGCGCATCTTCATCATGCGCATTCAACGCAATAA
>WTHW01000161.1 GCA_011526395.1 Alphaproteobacteria bacterium | reverse complement strand
GGCGCAACTGGTCATCTGTGTCGATGATGGTAAAGGAAGATGTCAGCCCCACAAGCTCTGCGTGACGGCGCAACATGCGGGCGGCCACTGAATGGAAGGTGCCAAGCATGACTTGCTCTGCCATAGGGCCAACCATTGCAGAGACACGCTCTTTCATCTCGCGCGCTGCCTTGTTGGTAAAGGTCACTGCGAGAATATTCCACGGCATGGCGGTACGTGTGCCAATCAGCTGGGCAATACGCGCTGTGAGGACACGTGTTTTGCCTGTGCCAGCACCTGAGAGGACAAGCAAAGGCCCATCAAGGGTTGTCACTGCCTTATGCTGGTCAGGATTTAGGCCTGATAACCATGGCATTGTGGCACCCATCGCAGGCGGCGATGCATCATTTGCTGAAATATCTGTGGTCACGAGGCCAATCACCCTTAAATGAAACAAAATCTGTGAGAGATAAGATAGAACAAATCATGAAAATAAAAAAGGTGACGAGCCTATTTTATTTTACGCACTATCAGGCATAATTTTGCCATGATGTGATCATTTGCTGACAAAGGTATAATGGACAAATCAAAGCCAGCAGTTTATCGTGAGCAAGATATTATTTTGTTTCGGTTAAGAATAGTTAAGGGTCAGGCTTGTGCGACAGTGCGCTAGGAATATCACATCATTATGTAAGATAGGTCTTATCTTATCTTTGTTATCAGCCTGTGCGAGCTTGCCAGAAGAGCAACGAAGTGATGTGCGTGACCCGTATGAAGATGCTAACCGCAAGGTTTTTGCCTTTAATATGGCAGCTGATTCTTATGTGCTTGAGCCTGTGGCAGATGGGTATCGGACGATTACCCCAAATGCTGTGCAAAAAGGTGTCTCTAATTTTGTTGATTGGACTACTCTTCCCTCAACAGCTGTCAACTCAACCCTGCAGGGCAAGTTTGAGAATGCGACTTTATCAGTTTTGCATTTTGCCATTAATGGTCTGACATTGGGGTTTGTTGATTTAACGCAAGATGATGAGCAACCAACAAGAGAAGATTTTGGCCAGACTTTGGCCGCAGCTGATGTGCCTGAAGGCTCGTATGTTGAGGTGCCGTTATTAGGTGGTCATACCACAAGGTCTCTGACAGGGCGCGTGGTTGATTTCTTTATCAACCCGCTGTCAATGCTAGAGGCAGGGCAAGCAGGTCAAACCATTCAAAGCGCACAGATGCCTGTTGCCGCGATATCAGTCAGAGCAGAGGATTTTGAAGCTATCAATGAAGTGAAATATAATAGCCTTGACCCTTATGCGCGTGCGCGGTCTGTTTATTATCAACAGCGCAAAGGTCTGTTAGAAGACAGGCTGCCTGGTGAGATTTCAGAAAGCGATAATGATGATGCGTTTGATTCGTTCTTTGGAGATTAGAGATATGGCTTTGGAGATTAAAGATATGTTCATAGCAAAAGCACGCCTAGTGGCACTTGTTACGATGTTGGTCAGCTTGTTCGCCCTGCCGGTCAAAGCAGATGAGCGTTTAGACATGTCACGCGCATTGGTGCAAGAAATGGCAAGCGCGGTGAAACAAGCTGTTGAAGCTGACTATGAAAGTGATGAGGCGCGTATTCAGGCTGTGGATGGCCTGCTTGATACTTATTTTGATTTTGAAGGCATTACACGCTTTTCAGCTGGCCGCTATTGGAAGAAGGCAACAGCTGAGGAAAAGCAGGAATATACAATGCTGTTCCGTAAGGTCCTAACAGGGCTAGCGGCACGGCAGTTTGACCAGCTAAAAGGCCTTGATTATACAGTGACGGATGCTGTCTCAAAGGGTAAAAAATTGGTACTGGTCACAGGGGTGATGAAAGACCCAACAGGCGCACAAGCAGATGCGGTTGTCAGCTGGCGTGTCAGCACTGCGGCTGATAAAGCGCCTCTTATCATTGATGTTGAGATTGAAAATATCTCAATGCTGATCACACAACAGCAAGAAAATACGTCCATTATTCGTAAAAATGGCGGCAAGTTCTCTGCGCTAAATGATGTGCTTCGCGAGACAGCAGAGGGGCTGTAAAGCCCCCCTTTTGTTTTGAGATTATCTTTAAGATTATCGTGAAATCGGCTTGTATTTGATACGTGTTGGACGCTCTGCATCTGCGCCAAGACGACGCTTTTTATCAGCCTCATAAGCCTCGTAGTTACCTTCGAACCATTCAACATGGCTGTCACCTTCAAAGGCGAGGATATGTGTCGCAATCCTGTCTAGGAACCAGCGATCGTGCGAGATAACAACAGCGCATCCTGCAAATTCTAGCAAGGCTTCTTCGAGAGCGCGCAATGTATCCACATCAAGATCGTTTGTCGGCTCATCGAGGAGGAGTAGGTTCGCGCCGCTTTTCAGCATGCGTGCAAGATGGACACGGTTACGTTCACCACCTGATAGCTGGCCGACTTTCTTTTGCTGGTCTGCGCCTTTGAAATTAAAGTTAGACACATAGGCGCGTGATGGGACTGTGCGCTTGCCCAATTCCAACTCATCTAGCCCATCTGAGATAACTTCCCAGACTGTTTTATCATCATCAAGCGCATCACGAGACTGGTCAACATAACCAAGTTTGACAGTATCGCCGACTGTTAGAGAGCCTGAATCTGGTGCTTCATTGCCTGTTAGCATACGGAATAAGGTTGTTTTACCAGCACCGTTTGGCCCGATCACACCCACAATACCGCCCGGCGGCAGGCGGAAAGTGGCTTCATCAATCAGCAAGCGTTCACCAAAGCCTTTGATAAGATTATCAGCTTCTAGCACCTTGTCACCAAGACGTGGGCCAGCTGGGATAACAATCTTGGCTGTTTCAATCTTAGCTGATTGACCCTCTTCAAGTAGTTTTTCATAGGCTGTGATACGTGCCTTTGATTTTGACTGTCTTGCCTTTGGCGCTGAGCGTACCCAATCTAGCTCGCGTGAGAGTGATTTCACGCGCGCATCTTCGGCTTTACCTTCTTGTTCTAGGCGCTTTTGCTTTTGTTCAAGCCAGCCTGAATAATTGCCTTCATAAGGGATGCCCTGACCACGATCGAGTTCCAAAATCCAGCCCGCTACTTCGTCAAGGAAGTAACGGTCGTGCGTGATGGTCACAACTGTGCCCGGGAAATCATGCAAAAAGCGCTGGAGCCATGCCACTGATTCAGCATCCAAATGGTTTGTCGGCTCGTCAAGCAGAAGCATATCTGGCGCGGATAGAAGGAGGCGGCAAAGTGCCACGCGGCGGCGTTCACCACCTGATAATTTTGTCACATCAGCAGAGCCGTCTGGTACACGCAAGGCATCCATTGCAATTTCAGCTTTGCGTTCAAGATCCCAAGCATCCATTGCATCAATCTTTTCCTGCAATTCAGCTTGTTCTGCGATGACTTCATTCATTTCATCATCTGTTAGCTCTTCGGCAAAGCGGGCTGAGACAGCGTTAAAGCGATCCATCAATTCTTTGGCTTCGCCCATGCCAGACATCACATTGCCCTGCACATCCATTGAAGCATCAAGCTCTGGCTCCTGTGCAAGATAGCCCACATTCAGGCCGTCTGCTGCTTTGGCTTCACCTGTGAAATCAGTTTCAATACCAGCCATGATTTTAAGCAATGTTGATTTACCAGCGCCGTTCAGGCCAAGCACACCAATTTTAGCACCGGGCAAGAATGACAAGCTGATATCACGCAATACTTCCTTACCGCCGGGGTAGGTTTTGCCTAGCTTGTACATTGAATAGACATATTGCGAACTGACCATGATTAACTCCTGTTCATGCAAAAGCGCATGTTATTTAAAGCTGATATCTTCATAGATATATCATAACGCCCTAGAGATAGGCGATTTTTTAGAAAATAACTAGCCTTGAGTTGATGAATTATTATGGTTTATGGTGAAAAAACACACCGTTAGCAGACATCATGAAATGAGTGCTTAATATGTTAGATGAAGCTTTTTGGATATTGCTATGTGATGGCATATTTGCACTTGTGCAATGGATGTTAATCTTGCGGTTTATTTATGGCATCTTTTTGCCTGAAAATAGCCGCATCATTGGCGTGCGTCATAATAACGTCGCAACAGACCCTATCATTAAGGCCTTTGGGTTTATCACCCATGATTTGATAATCCATCGGGTAAAGCCGCTTTATGTTGCGTTTTATTTCCTGATTATACGCTTTTACGCTCTGCCGACATTTATTGGCTATGAGGTCGAAGGGCTGGCAGATTTATCACTTGAAGCTTTTGTGATTATGATTATGGATAGCTTTGGCTAGTCGCGCGTAATTTTTATTATGCGCCCTGCCTTGCCAGATGATTTGACATAGCGGATTTCTTCACCGTCATCTGTTTCGATATAAAGCCATATACCATCTGCGCCATTGGCAGTGATTGATTTAATATCAGCATTTGGCGCGAGGTTCAAAATTGCGGGGCCATCA
This sequence comes from Alphaproteobacteria bacterium, assembly GCA_011526395.1. Classification (GTDB taxonomy): domain Bacteria; phylum Pseudomonadota; class Alphaproteobacteria; order Puniceispirillales; family Puniceispirillaceae; genus UBA685. The sequence goes on along the minus strand of WTHW01000161.1, from coordinate 566 downwards.
TCACCTGCAAGTTTCGCAGATTGGCGCGATAGGCCAATGCCAAGCAAGATAACGCAGATGATGATCATCACCCCCATCGTGCCTGTTAGAAGCTTTAGCGAGCGCATTTGTTTTGGGGTAAAAGGGCCTTCAGATAGCTCATCTGGCTTTTGCACTTCATTTTGTGATGATTTATCTTTATTACTGTTTTCCATGGAACAACAAGACCCTATTGAAATATTGGCTGGCCCTGAAGATGAGGGCACGCGCCTTGACCGTTTTTTAGCTGCGTCAGCTGAGATTGATTTATCACGCACGCGCATCAAAGCCTTGATACAAGATGGGCAATTATCGTGCAATGGTCAATGCGTGAGTGACCCATCAGCAAGCGTGAGGGCAGGACAATTATTCAGCCTGACCATGCCAGAGATTGAAGATGCGACGCCGCAAGCTGAGAATATCCCGCTTGATATCTATTTTGAAGATGAGCATCTGATTGTGCTGGAAAAGCCAGCTGGGATGGTGGTTCATCCTGCGCCGGGCTCCTATGAAGGCACATTGGTGAATGCCTTATTATATCATTGTGG
>WTHW01000255.1 GCA_011526395.1 Alphaproteobacteria bacterium | reverse complement strand
AAATCCGTGGGCCTTAGGCCGTGGGGGTTCAAGTCCCCCCGCCCGTACCACTTTGTAAAATAACAGGATGCTATGCGCATCGCGCATGTAAATTAGAGCATGTTCTTTCTGCCTTTATTTGATGATAACCCAACCAAATCTCGCCCGCTAGTGAGTTGGTTTGTGATATTTGCTTGCATCTTGGTCTATTTATTTCAATCAGGCCTTAGCGCACGCGAAGATTATGCGTTTGTTGTTTTATATGGGGTTATCCCTGCGCGGCTTTTCTCGCAATTTGATGTGTTGACGATTATCAGCTCTATGTTTTTGCATGGCGGCTTTATGCATCTTGGCTCAAACATGCTGTATTTATGGATATTTGGAGATAATGTCGAAGATGCTATGGGCAAAGGACGGTTTATTGTCTTCTACCTATGCTGTGGCGCGGCGGCCGCTTTAACACAAGCCTTGATTGACCCGTCATCGACTGTGCCCTTAATCGGTGCATCGGGGGGTATTGCTGGCATATTGGGCGCCTATATCATGCTATATCCACGCGCGACCATTAAGGTGTTTATGTGGATTATTATCTTTGTCAGATTGTTGAATGTGCCAGCATGGCTAGTGCTAGGATTTTGGATTGGCGGGCAATTTATGGCCGCACCAGCGGCATTAAGTAGTCAAGCAGGTGTCGCCTATTTCGCCCATATTGGCGGCTTTATCGCAGGGATGGTGCTTGTTGGGCTGTTTAAACGCCCACAAATCACATTATTTGCACCAGCAAAGGAAAAGACGTGGCAGGTGGCGCGCCCACATGTGTTGCGAGGCGATATAAAACGAAGATATGTGCTAGAAAAAACTGGCAATTCAGGCTCTGTTCCCGGATTTAAGCGCCGCCGGAAAGGCCCGTGGGATTAAGCTTAATCTTGGCCTTCATCTAGGATTGTTGCATCATACCCATCTTCGCGCACCAATTTAGCGACCATTTCGGCCGCCTGAAACACATCATCACGGTTTTTCGATGAGACAACAACAGCTGTGCCAAATTGACCCGGTTTAAACCATGGGTAGCTGCCAACTGACAAGCCATCAAAAGCATCTGACACGCTGGCCATGATGGTGGCGATCGTCCCCTCACCTATGGCGCATTGCACCGTTAGCCTGCATTTCTTTTGACCACCTTCAAGCTGGTCTTTTAGCCCCTCAAACATGGATTGCATGATAGATGGCACGCCAGCCATCACATACACATTATGCAAAATGAATCCCGGTGCGGCTGATACGGGGTTGTCGATTAAGTCTGCATCTTCGGGGATATCAGCCATTTTCTGGCGCGCTTCATTAAAGGGGATGTCTGTGCCTTCATAATGTTTTAGCAAACGTCGCACAGCCTCGGGGTGGCGAATCACAGATTTGTTAAATGCCTCTGCAATAGATTGTGTGGTGATGTCATCATGTGTTGGCCCAATACCGCCAGAGGTGAACAGATAATCATAAGTATCTGATAAGGTTTTTACATGCCTGATGATGGTGTCTTTATCATCTGCGATCACACGCGCTTCGCATAAATCAATGCCCATCTGATTGAGCTGTTCAGCAATCCAGCCAATATTCTTATCTTTGGTTCTTCCTGATAGGATTTCATCCCCAATTACAAGGATAGCAGCTGTTTTTGTGTTTTCGGCAGATGTCATCGTTTTGCGCCCCTATAATACCGCGAATTTTGCCTGCATTATTTGACAAATGTTGGCCTTTTGCTGTTTATATAGCCGCAACTATCCAAATGAGAAGAGCTAAGGGCAAATTGATGCGTGAAGATGATATTGTTCTACATGGGGCTGAAGGCTTTGAAGGCATGCGCAAGGCAGGTAAATTAGCTGCTGAAGTGCTGGATATGATTACGGACCATGTGGCTGTCGGCATCTCAACTGAAGAATTAGACCGCATTTGCCATGAGTATATCGTCGAAAAAGGCGCTGTCCCTGCCCCGTTGAATTATAAAGGCTTTCCCAAAGCCACATGCATCTCGTTAAACCATGTGATTTGCCACGGCATCCCTTCTGAGCGCAAATTGATGGATGGGGATATTCTGAATATTGATATCACAGTGAGACTGGATGGCTGGTATGGTGATACATCGCGTATGTTTTGGGTTGGTAAACCACCTGTGAAAGCGCAGAAGCTGATCACTGTGACTTATGATTGCTTGATGAAAGCAATTGATATTTGTAAGCCGGGCGTCAGGTTGGGTGATATTGGTCATGTCATTCAAAGCCATGCAGAACAGCATCGCTTTTCAGTGGTGCGTGATTTTACAGGTCACGGGCTTGGGCGGGTATTTCATTGTGGCCCAACAGTGCTTCATTATGGCAAGCCAAATACAGGCAAGGTGCTGGAAGCTGGTATGTTCTTTACCATTGAGCCAATGATTAATGCTGGCAAATATGATATGAAAATCCTCAGCGATGGCTGGACGGCTGTGACCAAAGATAAAAGCCTATCTGCGCAATTTGAACATTCCATTGGCATCACAGATGATGGGTTTGAGATATTCACATCATCTCCCAAAGGTTTCACACAGCCGCCTTATTAATTCAGGCACTATTCATAAAACATTAAGATATTGACCCTATCCTTTTGGCACTTACTAAAGGGAGCGAGCATCTGTGCCTAGTCAACATTCTGAGCATATGTCTGATCACACATCTGGTCACAGAGAGAGAATGAAACAAAAATGTGATGCCAAAGGCATGGCATCCCTGACGGATCAAGAATTATTTGAAATCTTGTTATACCCTCTTTTGCCGCGCATAGATACAAAGCCAATCGTCAAAGATTGTTTCAAAAATTTTAGCAACTTTTCGGCGATTATTAACGCACCGGATGCAAAATTGTCTGAGATTAAAGGCGTTGGTAAAGAGACGATACGCCATCTTTCAATCATAGCAGAGTTGCTAGATAGAATTAGCTATGAGCGCGTGATACATAAAAATTTCCTGACCAATTGGACTGAATTGCAATCATTTTGCCTTCAAAAATTATCTTACCGTCCAATCGAAGCGTTAATGGCGATATTGCTCAATAATCAAAATCAGGTGATTGCGATAAAAGATCTTGGGTCTGGTACTGTGAATCAGATGACAGTCTATCCAAGAGAGATTTTAAAAGTGGCTTTATTAGATGAAGCGGTGGGGATGATTCTTGTTCATAATCATCCAAGCGGTGATGAACGGGCAAGCAAACAAGATATTGATCTCACCAAAAGCCTTCAGAAAACACTGAAATCAGCAAATATCACGCTTTATGATCATCTGATTGTTGCAGGCGGCAAATGTATTAGTATGCGCAATCAAGGGTTATTTGATTTCTAATATCACTTTTTCTTGCGTGTTTTTTTTGCCTGATGGGCAATTTCATCTGATGCTGCCTTTGTTAGCTCACCAGCACGGCGTGCGCCCTTTAGTAGGGTCGGACGCGCCTTTTCAACTGCCTTGCCAGCTAATTCGCCAGCTTTGCGCTGAATTTGTGGGTTTTGCGCTGCCCGCATGGCAATACCGAATAATAATCGTCTTAATAACATTTAATAACTCCTAAAAAGGTCATTACGCGCCAGTTTCCCCTGTCATGACACTAGCCTTTTTCAGCGAATAATGATATATACTCACCACAAAAATATCATTTTTAAGTTAGGACGAATTGTCAATGATTCCGCGCTATGCCCGCGAGGAAATGACCGCAATATGGTCACCTTCCACAAAATTCCAAATTTGGTTCGAAATTGAAGCCCATGCCTGTGATGCACAAGCTGAATTGGGTGTTATCCCGAAAGAGGCAGCTGCGGCTGTATGGGAAAGAGGTCAGTTCGATATTGACCGTATCGATGAGATTGAGCGCGAGACAAAACATGATGTGATCGCCTTCCTAACTAACTTAGCAGAATATGTAGGGCCAGAAGCGCGATTTGTGCATCAAGGCATGACCTCATCAGATGTGTTGGATACAACACTTGCTGTTCAGCTAACCAGAGCGAGCGATATCTTGATGGCTGGTCTTGACCGTTTGTGCGAGGGGCTGAAGACGCGCGCACATGAATTTAAGATGACCCCAACCATAGGCAGGTCACATGGCATTCATGCTGAACCAACGACCTTTGGTCTAAAGCTTGCTGGTCATTATGCTGAAATGGATAGATGCCGTAAAAGGCTAGCAGATGCGAGAGCAGAGATTGCAACATGTGCAATATCAGGCGCTGTTGGTACATTCGCCCATATCGACCCGTCTGTTGAAGCACATGTGGCTGACAAGATGGGACTAGCGATTGAGCCTGTCTCAACACAAGTCATCCCGCGTGACCGCCATGCCATGTTCTTTGCTGTATTGGGCGTTATCGCAAGTGCGGTTGAAAGACTAGCAACAGAAGTGCGCCATCTACAACGCACAGAAGTGCGCGAGGCTGAAGAGTTTTTCTCGAAAGGGCAAAAAGGCTCATCAGCTATGCCGCATAAGAGAAACCCTGTATTGACAGAAAACCTGACAGGTTTAGCGCGTATCGTGCGCGCCGCTGTCACGCCTGCGCTAGAGAATGTTGTCTTGTGGCATGAAAGAGATATCTCGCATTCATCTGTTGAGCGCATGTTTGGGCCAGATGCAACTGTAACGCTAGATTTTGCTTTGCACCGCGCTGCGAATGTGATTGAAAATCTGCTTGTCTATCCTGAAAAGATGCAAGCCAATCTTGATGCGCTAGGCGGTCTTGTTCACTCACAGCAGGTTCTTCTTGCCTTGACCCAGAAAGGGGCAAGCCGCGAGGATAGCTATAAGATGGTGCAGAGAAACGCTATGGATGTATGGGCTGGCAATGGTAATTACCTTGATTTGCTGAAAGCAGATGAAGATGTGGCAAAGCATTTATCGCATGAAGAGCTAGAAAATCTATTCGACCTAGCACAGCATTTCAAACATGTGGACACGATTTTCGAACGCGTGTTTCAAGACAGCTAGAGGCAAGATAACATGACACGCAAAGCGCTCTATGAAGGCAAGGCCAAAAT
>WTHW01000109.1 GCA_011526395.1 Alphaproteobacteria bacterium | reverse complement strand
CGTTAAATCTTGGTTACTCTTATATATCCGCGACAGGTTGCGCCCTTGGCGGAAATTTACACAATCAATGCGGATTGGCATACATGCCTGACATTTTTGGCAAACAGGCTTATAGGCCCAATTCTCTACACGCCGAAACCCAGCTGATGCTAGCTGGTCATGCGCCTCTGGCTGGCTTGTTAAATCAACGGCCAGACGCTGTTCCACATTCCCCTCAATATAGGCGCACGGATTGGCGCGCGTCATACGCATACGCATGGGGATTTGGGTAAATTCAGGCTTTCTGTGATCCATAACGAAACTGTGCGTGATAACAAAGACGCTTGCAAGCTCTTGTTGCCTACCTTTCTGCGAGTTGGGATGCAATCAGCGGCGCAAAATAGGTTAAAACACCATCTGCACCGGCACGTTTAAAGGCCAGTAAGCTCTCAAAAATCGCATCTTCATGGAATAGCCCGCCATCAACACCATTGCGAAGCATCGCATATTCACCAGAGACTTGATAGGCAAAAGTCGGCACACCAAACGCCTCTTTCGCGCGGCGCACAACATCCAAATAGGGCATACCAGGCTTCACCATAACCATATCAGCGCCTTCTTGGATATCCATCGCAATCTCACTCAGCGCCTCATCACTATTGGCAGGGCTCATCTGATAGGTCTTTTTGCCATCACCACCCAATTTTTTGCCAGCCCCCACAGCATCTCGAAACGGGCCATAAAAGGCTGAGGCATATTTAGCCGCATAAGATAAAATCATCACATCTTGATAACCATTTTCATCAAGCGCGGCGCGAATGGCACCAATACGGCCATCCATCATATCAGACGGGGCAATGATATCACATCCTGCATTGGCTTGCGCGACAGCTTGCTTGCACAAAATCGCAACTGTCTCATCATTGACTATTTTATCACCTACCAACAAGCCATCATGCCCATGATCTGTAAAGGGATCGAGCGCAACATCACATATAACGCTCAACTCAGGGCAGGCCGCCTTCACAGCTCTCACAGCGCGGCAGACAAGATTATCCTCATCATAAGCGAGCTTCCCGCTACCATCTTTTAATTCTGCATCAATTTTCGGAAAAATCGCAATCGCAGGGATTTTCAATGCCACAGCTTGCTTTGCCTGCAATACCAGCTGGTCAATTGAATAACGATTAACACCTGCCATGCTCTCAATCGGCTGGATGATATTATCACCTTCAATCACAAATAAAGGCCAAATCAAATCAGACACATGTAAATGATGCTCTTGCACAAGGCGGCGAATGCTGTCTGATTGACGCAATCTGCGTAATCTTGTTGATGGAAAAGAACCAAGGCTCATATCAGCGTAATCCTGTGAAAATAAAAGCTATGTGATAACACAACACATAAAATAGAGCGTTTTTTTTAAAAGGTCTATGATACTATAGCCTAGCAGACCATAATTTTCACACCGCTAGGGCCATTTGCCATGTCAGATATCAGTCTCTCCCGCAAACATAACGCAGCGCATATCACCTTAAACAGGCCGCAAGCTTTGAATGCCATGACGATTGAGATGGTCACCACAATGGCAAAGGCACTTCGTGAGTGGGCAGATGATGACACCATCCATCACGTCCTTATCACATCTAGCGCAGAGCGTGCCTTTTGTGCTGGCGGCGATGTCAGAGAGGCTGTCTCTGTCATTGATGCCAATCCTGATATCGGCGCAGAGCCTTATTTTGCCGCTGAATATGGCTTTGATATGTGCCTTGCCACATTTCCAAAACCTGTCACCAGCCTTGTCAATGGCGTTGTGATGGGCGGCGGTCTTGGTGTTGCGCGCCTATCAGATAGGATGGTCATATCTTCTGATATCAAATTGGCAATGCCAGAGACAGCTATCGGTCTGTTTCCTGATGTTGGTGCGTCTTACTTCTTGCGCCGTGCGCCTCTTGGCGCTGCGTTGATGATGGGCATGACTGGCCAGATGATTGGGGCAGGGGATACGATGGCATGGCAAATCGCTGACGCTCATGTCCCGCAAGCTGAGTTTGATGCCCTGTTTGAGGCACTATCTCAGTGCAAGACACAATCAGATATCGACGCAACAATCACCCAGTTTGAGACAAATCCGCCAGCCCCTCATTTCGCCAATCACAATGATGAAATCACAGATATTTTCTGCCAAGAGACGCTCACCGTTATCATTGAGGCCGCGCGCACCCTTCCTGATAATCATATCCTTGCCCCATGCCGTGATGCCTTGCTTCATAAATGCCCCACATCCATTGCTGCCATTTGGTATATGATGACAAAATGCGATGTGCCAGAGACAAGCTATCAGGCTATTTTGCGCGATTTCTTCCTTGCCCGCAAAATGACAGCCCGCCCCGATTTCCGCGAAGGCGTCAGAGCTGTTCTCATTGATAAAGATAACGCACCGCTTTGGCAGCCAGCCTCACTTGATGATATCACGATGCCAATGATGCAAGATCTCTTCGATTTTGAAAGCATGTCCCCCTTGCCAGAGCGTGGTTTCATCCCTAAAAGTTAACAACGTTATTTTTTGCCAATCAAAGAGAATATAAGATGCGTCTTAGCCATTATTTCCTACCTGTTTTAAAAGAAAATCCCAAAGAGGCACAGATTGTCTCGCATCGTTTGATGTTGCGTGCTGGCATGATCCAGCAATCAAGCGCAGGTATCTATTCATGGCTACCGCTTGGCCTCAAAGTGCTTGAGAAAATTGAGCAGATTGTGCGCGAAGAACAAAATGCCGCCGGCGCGTTGGAAATCAAAATGCCAACCATCCAGCCAGCTGAATTATGGCAGGAATCAGGGCGTTATGATGATTACGGGCTTGAGATGTTGCGCATCACTGACCGTCATGAACGTGATATGCTCTACGGCCCTACAAATGAAGAGCAAGTCTCAGATATCGCACGCACGCATATTCGCTCCTATAAATCTTTGCCTGTGAATCTTTATCATATCCAGTGGAAATTCCGTGATGAGGTGCGCCCTCGTTTTGGTGTGATGCGCGGCCGTGAATTCTTGATGAAAGATGCCTACAGCTTTGATGTCAGCCGTGATGATGCCAAAATCGCCTATAACAAGATGTTTGTCTCTTACCTGAAGACATTTGCCCGCATGGGGCTAACTGCTATCCCAATGGAAGCTGATACAGGGCCGATTGGCGGTGATATGTCTCATGAATTCATCATCCTTGCTGATACAGGTGAATCTGGCGTCTTTTTTGATAAAGAATGGCTAAACACAGATATGGTCGCTGATATCAGCTATGCAGATGACCTCCAGCCAGTGGTTGATAAATTCACCTCTATCTATGCCAAGACAGATGAAAAGCACGACCCAGCCACTTGTGATGTCCCATCTTCAGATCTTCTTGAAAAGCGCGGCATTGAAGTCGGCCACATTTTCTATTTCGGCACAAAATACTCAGACCCAATGGGCGCAACAGTGCAAGGCCCTGATGGCAAGCCACAAGCACTTCATATGGGCTCTTACGGCATTGGTGTCTCACGTCTTGTCGGCGGTATCATTGAGGCAAGCCACGATGATAAGGGCATTATCTGGCCTGAAGAAGTCGCGCCATTTAACTTGGCGATTATCAACCTAAAGCCAGGCCATGAAGAAGCTGATAAAGTCTCAGAAGCGCTCTATCAGCAAGCCTTATCAGATGGCTATGATGCCCTGCTGGATGACAGCTCAGATTCGCCGGGTGCCAAAATGGCAACGATGGATTTGATTGGTGTGCCTTGGCAGGTGATTTTGGGCCCACGTAGCCTTGATAAGGGCGAAGTTGAGGTCAAATGTCGTAAAACAGGTGAAAGCGTCTCAATGTCGCCAGATTCTGTTGCTAGCTATCTGAAAAGCCAAACATCATAAAACTAACAGGATAATTGCCACATATGTTCTTTAACCCAGTCGAAAAAATGATGGCGATGCGCTATATCCGCGCAAGACGCGCAGAGGGCTTTATCTCTGTCATTGCATGGTTTTCTTTGATTGGTATCACACTTGGCGTTGCCACTTTGATCATTGTCATGTCAGTGATGAATGGCTTCAGAGCAGAACTTGTCGGCAGGATCCTTGGTCTTAACGGGCATTTCGCTGTTTACGCAGAACAAAATGCTGGCCTCAGCGATTTTGACAATTTGGCGATTAAGCTATCAGAAGTGCCAACAATCATCGCTGTGACTCCTCAAGTTGAGGGGCAAAGCATGATTTCTCATGAGGGCAAAAATCAAGGGGCTGTTGTGCGCGGCGTCAGATGGTCTGATCTTGCCGCACGAAAGCCATTATGGAACTCTCTTGGTGACGAGACGGTAAAACGCTTCCGTGAAGAGGGCGGCGTGCTTATTGGGCGCACAATGGCGTTTCAGTTAAATGTCAAAGCAGGCGATACCATCACATTGCTCTCATCCAAAGGGCGCAATACTGCCTTTGGCTCTGTGCCTTTGCGCCAGAAATTTAAAATTGCTGGCATTTTCAATGTTGGCATGCATGAATATGATGCCAATTTCCTATTCATGAATCTTGACGCCTCTCAATCCTTCTTTGGGCTTGATAATAAAGTCACAGCTCTTGAAATCTACAGCTCTGATCCTCATCAGGTGGGCGCTATTCGCGGCCAGTTGCAAACAATCTTGCCACGCGGCAACATTCTCTATGACTGGCAAGGGCGCAATGCGTCATTTTTAAATGCGCTTGCGGTTGAACGAAATGTGATGTTCCTCATCCTAACGCTGATCATCCTTGTTGCCGCCTTCAATGTGATTTCCTCCATGATCATGCTTGTGAAATCAAAAAATGCAGATATTGCGGTATTGCGCGCAATGGGCGCCAGCAGAGCCTCTGTGATGCGTATTTTCTTTATGACAGGTGCCTCTATTGGCTTTATCGGCACATTGATGGGCACTGTTCTAGGGGTTGTGTTCTGTTGGCAAATTGATGCCATTAAACGCTTTATCGAAGGGCTATCAGGCGCAGAATTATTTGCTGCCGAGATTTACTACCTCTCACGCCTTCCCGCCAAGATTGAAGCGATGGAAGTCCTCACAGTGATTGCTATGGCGC
>WTHW01000077.1 GCA_011526395.1 Alphaproteobacteria bacterium | reverse complement strand
CCATGTGCCGCCTCAGCTTCAACAGTCTGCCCATCCGGCGTCATCAAAACAGATGTCATAAGGCCAAGAGAGCCAAAGCCCTGCGCAACGGTATCTGATTGCACATCGCCATCATAGTTTTTACATGCCCAAACAAATCCGCCATCCCATTTAAGAGCGCAAGCAACCATATCATCAATCAGACGATGTTCATATGTGATGCCTGCTTCTGCAAATTTGTCTTTAAATTCTGCTTCAAAGACTTCTTCAAACAAATCTTTAAAGCGACCATCATATTTCTTCATGATAGTGTTCTTTGTTGACAAATAGACTGGCCAGCCAAGATCAAGGCCATAATTCATACAAGCGCGTGCAAATCCTCTGATTGATTCATCAAGGTTATACATTGCCATTGCAACGCCAGACTCTGGGAAGTCAAAGACTTCTCTTGTCACTGCTGGGCGGCCATCTGCAGGTTGGAATGTTAGCGTTAAAGTACCGGCACCATCTACCAGCATGTCTGTTGCACGGTATTGGTCACCAAAAGCGTGACGACCAATCACAATTGGACGTGTCCAGCCTGGGACAAGGCGCGGGACGTTCGAACAAATGATAGGCTGGCGAAACACTGTACCGCCAAGAATGTTGCGAATTGTACCATTTGGTGAACGATACATTTCTTTGAGATTAAATTCCTCAACGCGCTGTTCATCAGGTGTAATCGTCGCGCATTTTACGCCAACGCGGTATTTTTTAATCGCATTCGCTGCGTCAATCGTGATCTGGTCATTGGTTGCATCACGCGCTTCCATACCTAAATCGTAATATTTTAAATCAAGGTCCAAATAAGGGTGTATCAGTTTATCTTTGATTTTTTGCCAGATAATTCTGGTCATTTCATCGCCATCCATCTCAACGATGGGGTTTGCTACTTTGATTTTTGACATCCCCGGTTTCCTTTACCATCTCGTAAACCTCTACGTTATTTGCAGAAGTTGTATTTATTGACAAAAATTTGTCGCTTTGTACCTATTTTCGTCTGATTTTGCAAGGGTAAGCGGGGCAATTAGGTGCTTTATTTCAACAATAATTTGTTGCAATGCTCTACAAGTGTATCAATGTGATCATGCCAATAAATCGTATCAAGACCGCCAGTATTTGCAAATCCTTGCGCTTCAATATGCGATAGCAAACTGCGCATTGGTTCCCAATAACCATCAATCGAAAACGTAAATACTGGTCCATCCAATTTTTTTAATTGTCGCCATGTCAGTACTTCCATAGTTTCGTCAAGTGTGCCTAGCCCGCCGGGTAAGATCAGGAACCCATCGGCAGGCTCGTACATCAGGGTTTTGCGTTCATGCATGCTGTCGGTAATCGTTAGTTGAGTTACCCCTTTATGGGCGACCTCGCGATCTTCAAGAAATGCTGGGATGATGCCATGAATATGCCCCTTTTGAGATATCACTCCATCTGCAAAAGACCCCATTAAGCCTGTGCGACCACCGCCATAAATAAAGCTATGACCTGCCTTAGCTAATTCTTCGCCAAGCTGATAGGATTGTGACATATAGTTTTGAGACTGGCCGGTTGCAGCGCCAGCAAATACGCATAAACATCCCATCATCTGGTCTCCTGTTTTTTTAATTATCGCCTAAGGTTAGGAATTAGAAATTGCCAAAAAGTTATCAGAAAATAAAAATACGATCACTTGAGACTATAAGTCTAGGTTATCTGGTTTGCGTGTTCAATATTGGTAAGTAGGGCTAGTCAATGCCGTCATCTGCTGATAGAGTTTCAGATGACTGAAAATTAGGGGCGAAGGCGAGATACATGAAGTCATATACTATGCCAGCTATAATTGGCGCATCAGTTATTGCAGTTGCCACCTTGTTTTATGCATTATTCCTACCAGTGCAAAATGTTGAAGAAGCGACCAACTTAGATAGCACTGTGCCTGTGATAAGCGCGCCTGATGATAATGAGCAAACATCTGTTGTGGCAAATGACTCAAATGTTGATAGCGCTAGCTCGTCTGAAGAAATTGAGCAAGCGTCCAAATTAGTGATTGATATTGCGCGCGTTCAGGCAGATGGCATGGCTGTATTTGCAGGCAGGGGCGCACCGAATGGTTCTGTATTTATATCAGAGAATGGCACTGTATTCGCACAGAGTAATATAGATGAGAATGGCCAGTGGGTTATTTTGCCCGAAATGCCACTTGCACCGGGCTCCCATCTTTTGCAGTTAGAAATGATAACGCTTGAAGGGGGGCGAGAGCTTGCTGATTTCTCTTTAGTCGTCGAAATCTCAGAAAATGCAGATGAAAAACCGCTTGTAGCATTAGTGCCTCAATCAGATGACCAAAGCCCAACAATTCTTCAGATGCCTGAAGAGGACACTGTAACTACGCAAAAAGATGAGGACGCAATCCCTCAAACTCAGGCAGAAGAAGTGGCAGAGATTTTAGGGCAAGAGGATATCTTTATTCAAATTGGCTCACTTAGTTGGAATGCTGAAAACAAGTTATCTGTTCACGGCGTCGCAAGTGGTGGTGATATGATTGCAGGTATGATCGGCAACGCAAAACTTGATGCTGTTGAATTAACACAATCAGGCAGATGGTCATCATCAGTTAATGACAATCCTTTTGAGGAGAGTGATACTCAAATTCTTGAAGTGAACCTCTTGAATGATGATAACCAAATCTTAAAAACTGCCCAATTACAGATTGTTAAATCACAACTAGATGCAGGCCTTGATGGTAGTTTGATGGTGGTTGTTCATAAAGGTGATGCGCTATGGCGTATTGCCTATAGAAGCTATGGTCAGGGCGTAAGATATGTTGATATCGTTCGCAGAAACTCTGATAAAATTGATAATCCAGATTTGATATACCCAAATCAGATATTTGCAGTTCCTGGTGTCAAACAATAGACGATTATTGGAAGTGCTATTAGGCTTACCGCCTTGCTTGAACAATAAGTGCGAGCTTTTGAATGCGACGTGATACAATTAACTCAAGATTTCATCGCTTAGGCTTTTCTGTTAAAGCCATTACTGCCTGCATTGTTGCCTTTTTCGTTTGGTTATATTTGCCTCTTGGCGTGTTGGCATTTGGTTGTTTTCTATATCTTTATTTATTATTGCGACATGTTGCGCGCACGCCCGCAGATAAGACGTCGATTTTATCGCCAATAGACGGCAGGGTTGTAAAGATTGAGAATGATGGCGACAGCACACAAGTAACACTTATGTCTGATTGGCTTGGAAGCCAGATGATTTATGCGCCGATGACAGGTGTTGTTCACGATAAATTATGGATGGATGGCCTTTATTTGCCGCCAAATGTTGCGACTGAAGCGTCCGATGCCGCTCGTTTTGAGGTGTATATGCGCGATCATGATGACAGAGCCATCATCATGAAACTATATGGCACTCACTTTACAAGGTTGTTGCATGTGCCATTTGAAGAGGGGCAATCCGTTATGAGAGGTGAGCCTTTTGGTTTTGCATTGTTACGAGCGCAAATAACCATCCACTTTCCACAGGATTTCAAAATAAAAGTTTCAGAAGGCGAATATTGCTTGGCAGGTCAAACAGCGATTGCTGCTGAATAATATTTCAATGAGACATCGGCAAGGGATAGTAGTTTGATCGACACGCAAGTCAGGCAAATGATTGAAAAACCATTGGTATTATGTGCCCGTGCCTTTATCGCGGTGGGCATAAAGGCTGATACCGTGACAATGCTGGGTTTTATTATTGGTTGTCTTGCGGGCATAGCAATATGGCAAGGCAGTTTCACTACGGCATTATGTCTCATACTCTTATCTCGTTTTTGTGATGGATTGGATGGCACAATCGCACGCCAACTTGGTGCCACCGATAGAGGTGCCTTTTTAGACATAAGTCTAGATTTTCTATTTTATTCATGGATACCACTAAGTTTTGCTTTGTATGATACGCAGAACGCCTTAGCAGCTACTTTTTTGATTTTTAGCTTTGTTGGAACAGGCACTAGTTTTTTATCTTATGCGGCCATTGCAGAAAAAAGAGGTGTTGACCCCACTGTAAATGCAAATAAAGGGATCTATTATTTAGGCGGGCTTACTGAGGGCACAGAGACAATTTTGTTTCTATGTGCTTGCTGTATTTGGCCCAATTCTTTTGTGGTTCTGGCTACGTTATTTTGTATTTTATGTCTTGTTACGACTTGTTTGCGGATATATCGCGGCTATTGTGATTTTAAAGGCTGATAGGTGTGCATATAGGGCAACTAAAAAGTCTTATGCCATCAGCGCGGCGAGCTGGTTATTTTTAAAAATTTACATGAAAAGGAATTATTTAATGGCACCTAAAATTACAAAGTCAGATGCTGAATGGAAAGCGCAACTTACCGATGAGCAATATCGTGTAACACGAAAGCATGGCACTGAGCGCGCATTTACCGGCACATATTGGGATAATGACCAAGATGGTCAATATAATTGTATCTGCTGCGGGGCGCCTTTATTCAGAAGCGAAACTAAATTTGATTCAGGCACTGGTTGGCCATCTTTTTATGAGCCTTCCCATGATGATAATGTTGGCACAAAAACAGATAGAAGCTTTTTTATGAAGCGTACCGAAGTTCATTGCTCTCAATGTGAAGCACATCTTGGTCACGTGTTTGAAGATGGTCCAGCGCCGACAGGTCTTCGATATTGCATGAATTCTGCGAGCCTATCATTTGATAAAGACGAATAAAAATAGCCCCTCTTTTTCAAGAGGAGCTATTTATCTAATCACCTTAGGAGGAAATGAGGAGAAGAGGTGATTTTAAGATTCTGTATTTGTTGATGTGTGCGCATTATCTTCATCATGCTGATGCTTATGACGTGATTTCTTTTTCATACGATCTTTGCGCTTTGGCATTTCTGATTTGTCGAGCGTGCCGTTATTATCTTGGTCAAGTTTGGCAAATCTGTCATTTGTTCTTGCCAGAAACTCGCTGTCTGAAATTGTGCCATCACCATCAGCATCAAGTTTTCCAAACATCTTTAGCGCTGGTGCGTTAAACTCTGATAATGAGATGAGGTCATCGTCATTTTTATCTAGTTTTTGGAGCTTCATCATG
>WTHW01000189.1 GCA_011526395.1 Alphaproteobacteria bacterium | reverse complement strand
GGTTTGCGGCTATTATCACAGCTCAAACAGGCATCGCCTATTACAAAGCAGCAAGCGATCACCTAAATTCAAAAAAATAAAACCCCGCCATTTTGACGGGGTTTATTGAAGTCACGAATAAGGCTAGTGCTTATCTTCCGTAAACGAGATCTTCGTAAGCTTGTACCAATGAGCGCGTTACGTTGCCTGGTGTAAAGCTATAGTCACCGATTTTTGAGACTGGGGTCACTTCTGCCGCTGTTCCTGTTAGGAAGCATTCACGAGCATTTGCCATTTCCTCTGGCTGGATGTGGCGCTCAACAACCTCAAGCCCCTCTTTTTGAGCAAGCTCAATCACAGTTTGACGCGTGATACCATTTAAGAAGCAATCAGCTGTTGGTGTATGTATTTTACCATCATCCATTAAGAAAAATACGTTAGCACCAGTTGCTTCTGCGACATAGCCACGATAATCGAGCATTAAAGCATCCGTGAAACCTTTGCGTTCTGCGGCATGCTTTGACAATGTGCAAATCATATAAAGGCCAGCAGCTTTGGCATGAACAGGTGCTGATTCTGGTGACGGGCGCTTCCAATCTGCAATATCAAGCGTGATGCCCTTCATTTTTACTTCTGGGTCAAATAGCTTGGCCATTGCCATGCAGCGACTGCAACATGTGTTTTCGTTTGTTGCGCTGAAATCGCCATCATTTCAGACCCGCGCCAGCAAAAGGCACGCACATAGCCATCAACGATGTTATTTTCAGCCAAAACCTTTGCCTTTACCTCTTCCATCTCCTCATCTGAGTAAGGAATATCGAAATCCAATAATTTACATGAATTACGAAGACGCTCTGTATGTTCACGCGACTTAAAGATGGTGCCGCCATAAGAACGCTCGCCCTCGAAAACAAGGCTGGCATAGTGAAGACCATGAGATAAGGAATGTGTGCGTGCATCACGCCACGGGACCATCTCGCCATTTAGCCAAATGACACCGTCTCTATCATCAAATGGAATAATCGACATGATTTTAAATCCTTAATCGTAACAAAATAAAAAATGCTTTATCCTGACTAGCAGTATTGTTACAATGGGTCAACATGACTGACATAAAACCATTAAATAAAGCGCTTTTTTTAACTGAAGCTGAATTACGTCGCGGCATTGAACTGATTTTCTTTGCCTATCGTGATTTTACAGGGGAAGCTGACGCGCTATTGGCGCAATTTGGCCTTGGCAGAGCCCATCACAGAGCCATCTATTTTATTGGTCGTCACCCTGATATGACAGTATCTTCATTGCTAGATATTCTAAGTATTACAAAGCAAAGCCTATCACGCGTCCTCTCACAGCTTATTGAAGAAGGCTATGTTGAACAGCGCACAGGACCAACTGATAGACGTCAAAGATTGCTGAGGCTGACATCAAAGGGCCGCAAGCTTGAACAAGATGTGCATCGTCTACAGTCACAGCGCTTTGCAAAGGCCTACACGAAATGCGGAGCTGGCGCAGTTGATGGCTTTCAACGCGTTTTAAGCCAATTATTAAATGATGACACGCAAACAGGGCTGGAATAAACTGAAAGCCTGAAGACATCACCACAATAGCAGGTAAGCTACATGGAAGAACGAGCGCATATATTGGTCATAGATGATGATGATCGCTTGCGTGAGTTATTGCGGCGATTTTTATCTGAAAGCGGGTTTCGCGTCAGTGATGCGGCAAGTGCAGCCGATGCACGCCATTTACTACAATCAATCGCTTTTGATCTTCTGATTATTGATGTGATGATGCCAGGACAAGATGGTGTATCATTCTTATCTGAGTTGAGGCCACAAAATGACGTGCCAGCTTTGTTCCTGACAGCGCTGGCTGAAACTGAAAATCGGATTGATGGGCTTGAGGCGGGCGCAGATGATTATATCGGAAAACCCTTTGAGCCTCGCGAATTGATATTGCGCATTAAGCGTATTCTAGCGCGCCAGCCACAAAAGAGTGATGATAAATCAATCAGTTTCGGCGCCTTCTCTTTTGAAATTGAAAGTGGCAGGCTATTGGCATCTGGTATGCCGTTGCATATTACAAGCGCTGAAAGAGATCTTTTGACAACCTTTGCCAAAGCGCCAAATGAAACCTTGTCACGTGATGACTTACAAACAAGATTAGATGGACGCATGGAAGGCCGTTCAATCGATGTTGCTATCGCGCGCCTGCGTCGCAAATTAGAAGATGACCCAAAGAAGCCTATCTACTTGCTAACTATCAGGGGTGCAGGCTGGTCACTTCGCACTGGCCCTGTCACAGGTAGCTTGTCATCATGAGACTGAGAGCTTACCTTCCCAAAACATTATTTGGCAGAATGTTAGCCATCATTCTTGTGCCAATGATTTTGGTGCAGGTAATGACTGTATTTGTGTTTTATGAGCGTCACTGGGATACTGTAACGCGTTATATGGCAAGCTCGCTTGCCTCAGAAATCAACTTGCTGGTAGATGAGATTGGGGCAACACCAGATGAAGATGCTCTCAAGCGTGTCTCACAAAAAGCAGGTCATTATTTCAATTTCAAACTGACCTATAAGCCAGATGCTATTTTGGCCAAAACGCCAACTATTCATAGCCCCTCTTTTGCTGAAACTGTTTTTACAGCCTCACTGGAAGCGCGTTTAGATTACCCATGGACTATTGATCTTGTTAGTCATGAGGATTTGATATTCATCAATATCCAGCTTGGTGAGGGTGTACTTCATATAGCGGCTGGACGCAAAAGACTGTTTAGCTCGACAAGCTGGACATTCTTAGGCTGGACAATTTCAACATCTATTTTGTTATTCTTTATCGCGCTTTTATTCTTGCGCGGACAGGTGCGACCTATTCATAGGCTGACAAGCGCAGCGCGCCAACTTGGCCTTGGCAGAGAGGTAGAGAATTTTCACCTTGAAGGCGCAAAAGAAATCCGTCTTGCAGGCAGAGCCTTTCAGGCAATGCGCCACCGTATCGACAGGCAAATGAAAGAAAGAACATCTATGCTAGCAGGTGTGAGCCATGATTTGCGCACACCGCTTACGCGGATGAGGCTTCACACAGCGCTTGCCGCGCCTTCATCTGATATTCAAGCCATTGATCAAGATATTGAAGAAATGGAGAATATGATTGATGGCTATTTATCATTTGCGAGAGGGGAAGGCGCAGAGAGGGCAACGCAAGCCAATTTCGATAAAATCTTGCGCCAGATTGTAGATAGCTATCAAGCGGCTCATCCCGGAAAGTTACGCCTTATCATGCCGGCAGGTAATTTTCCACAAATGGAAATGCGCGTGCAATCCATACGCCGCGCTGTTGATAATTTGATTAGCAATGCGCTTCGTTACGCCAATAGCGCTGAATTGCGTTTGAAAATTATTGATGATGAAATGGTGTTATTCATTGATGATGATGGACCAGGCATTGCGCCAGAAAAACACCAAGATGCTATCAAGCCCTTTATCCGACTTGAAGAATCTCGCAATAAAGCCACAGGTGGCACGGGGTTGGGCCTGTCGATTGCATCAGATGTGATTTTATCGCATGGAGGTAATATGACACTTCACACATCCCCACTTGGTGGTTTGCGTGTGATGGTTAAATTACCGATTTAATATAATCTGCCGCCGATTGGCACATCTTTTGAAGGTGAGATAAGGGCAACCTCGCCCTCTTCATCTGGCACACCTAGCGTTAGCACCTCTGACATAAATGGGCCAATTTGTCTTGGCGGGAAATTCACAACAGCCATGACCTGCTTGCCGACCAACTCATCAAGAGTGTAATTCGTGGTGATTTGAGCAGAGGATTTTTTCAATCCAATCTCGTCCCCAAAATCTATCAAAAGCTTGTAAGCTGGCTTGCGCGCTTCTGGAAAGCTATCAGCCTGCTTAATCACACCAACACGGATATCAACTTTTAAAAAATCATCGAAAGTAATTATATCGCTCATTATTTGCTCTTTTATGCTAGTCGTTAGCGAGGTCATCTTGCGACAATACGCGCAAGCTTAATGCCCATTCACATGCTTTTTTCAGCTCTTTATCAAGTGCTTTCATGGTTAGGCCTAAATCGTTAGACTCATCGGAAATCCAG
Organism: Alphaproteobacteria bacterium; assembly: GCA_011526395.1. Taxonomy (GTDB): domain Bacteria; phylum Pseudomonadota; class Alphaproteobacteria; order Puniceispirillales; family Puniceispirillaceae; genus UBA685. The sequence goes on along the minus strand of WTHW01000189.1, from coordinate 1,005 downwards.
ACAGGGCGCACGCGCATGAGGACACCAACAACCCCTGCGATGCGTGCTTGTCTGATGGCGCCGGTGCTGTTATCGCCTGAGAGTGATAGTAATTTATCAATGGAATGTGAAAGCTGGTGCAAACAATGCATTGCCAGTAGGGGCGCGCGTATTGCGCCATTATGGATGTTTGCAAGTTGCTTTCGTGAAGGTGCCATCACCTCAAAACGCATGATGAGGCCTTCAAAAATCTTATCATAAGATGAGGCATCTGGGTCTTCTGCGAAGTCAGCAAATGAGGCTGATAGCGCTTCATCATCAAGCACCTCAAGCTGATGTAGGATAAGGTGCGTGACATCGCCGCCATGCAGGATAGCTTCATCATAGGAGATACCGCAAGCCTCTGCGAGCTGTGTCATTGTGATGTGATTTGGCATGGTGTCAGCTAGTGCTTGCCAACATGCTTTTGCTAGTTCTGCCTTCATAATTGTCGCTCTCATGTCACCTTAACTTGTCTATATTATGACATAGCGGCTTTGATATCTATAGCAAGATATAATGCGTAAAAGGGGCTATTTTCCAAGCTCTTGTGAGCGTTTATGGGCTTGGGTCATAGCCTTTGTTAGCAAATCTTGCATACCGTCTTTGGCCATTAACACATCAAGTGCGGCGGCGGTTGTACCTCCTTTTGAGGTGACGTTCTCGCGCAGAATTGAGGCTGGCTGGTCACTTGCGTCAAGAAGGCACCCGGCGCCATAGACGGTTTGTGTGGCAAGTGTTTGTGCCAATGACCTTGATAAGCCAAGCGAGATACCTGCTTGTGTCATCGCCTCAGCCAGTAGGAATATGTAGGCTGGGCCTGAGCCTGAGAGGGCTGTGACAGCGTCAAGTTGGCTCTCATCTTCGAGTTCAACAACCTTGCCACAGACTGATAATAATGAGGCTGCCCGTGCGATATCATCGCTTGTCGTTGCCTCGTTCCCTATGAGAGCTGTCATGCCTTTGGCTATGGCGGCTGGGGTATTT
>WTHW01000085.1 GCA_011526395.1 Alphaproteobacteria bacterium | reverse complement strand
CCTAATGCTGCGGCGTGCTCGGCATTGTGATTTATCGCTAATGGCCTATCCAAGACATTCGATATAAGTTGAAGCCAATAATGTGATTTAGCTCCACCGCCCACAGCTGTGACCACCTCAAGATCAGCGCCTGCATCTTGCAGAGCCCTAAGGCAATCAGCTAAAGAATAGGCAACCCCTTCCATTACCGCTTGGGTCAATTCGGCGCGGCCATCGTGACGATTAAGACCTATGAAGGCGCCAAGAGCCTTATCTGAGTTATGCGGGGTGCGTTCGCCGGCAAGATAAGGCAAATATATCATTTCACCTGGACCGGTTGGCGATGTGGGCAATATATTTGATAATTCGGCCGGACTTCGTTCCATAATATCGCTCAGCCAAGACAAAGAATCTGTTGCTGTAAGCGTCACACCCATTTGAATAAAATGACTCGTTGCGGCATGGCAAAAAGAATGAACGGCTGTCTCAGCTTGTGGTGTCCATTTATCATTTACTGTTAGCACAACGCCTGATGTGCCGAGAGACACAAGGCCATGCCCTTTGGACACGGCACCAATACCTGTTGCGGCGGCTGCGTTATCACCAGCACCGCCCGCAACAACAACATCCTTGGATAAACCAAACTCCGTAGCAATCTGTGCTGTGATTGTACCACGCTTACCATCACTTGACATCAGGGGGGCTAGGAGCGCTGGATCAATGCCTGCATGGTCACAGAGTATTTTGCTCCATTCACCAGTGGCACAGTCAAATAACGCAGAGCCAGATGCATCACTTGGCTCACAATGTTTTTTGCCTGTTAACCAAAAACCTAGAAAATCCTTTGGAAATAGCATGGTTTTCGCACGCGACCACACAGCTGGTTCATGATCACGTACCCACTGCATCTTGGGTGCACTAAAGCCAGGGAATACAATCGTGCCTGATATTTGTCTGAAAGCTGATATTGCATCTAGTGACTGTGCCTGCGTCATGGCCCGCACATCATTCCACAAGATACAAGGCCTTAACACCTCATCATTATCGTCCAATAATACAAGCCCATGCATATGGCCTGCAAGACCAATGGCTTTCACATGTGGCAGATAGGAACGCAATTTTGAAAAAAGCACACGGCAAGCCGCAATCCAATCAGACGGCTCTTGTTCTGACCATCCTGTCTGGGGCCGACTGACCGTTAAAGAAGTAGTCTCATGGGCGATTATCTTTTGATCATCATCGATCAAAAGCGCTTTTAAGCCAGAGGTGCCTAAATCAAGTCCAAGATACATATTTCACCCGTTTCACTCGTCATTATCAAAAATGCGGGTTTAACTCAAAAGCTGTCAATGGCTTTGTTCGATATCTGTATCTGCTTCTATATATTGTAGCCTATCTTCGAGCGAGCGTGATGAGCCCTTTTATGAAAGAGCTTCACCAGTTTGTTTTGAGAAACGATGCACCAGCATTGGGTCAGCCGCAAAATAAAGCACCTCACCTTTTTTCGCTTTCGGCGGCTTCTCCATTTTTGCAATGAAGCTTGTGCCAGATGCCATATTCAGATGAACCAGTGCAACCTCACCTAGATTTTCAACAAGCTCTAATGTGCCTGATACAAATGCTTTGGCTTTTGTTGTATTTATAAGATGTTCTGGGCGAATACCAACTTCCACATCATCACCGCTTGCCACTTTCAATGTCTTTGCGGCTGAGGCTTCCAAGTCTTCTGGCGTAAAGAAATTCATCTTAGGGCTGCCGATGAATTGGGCGACGAAAGCATTGGCTGGCTTTTCATATAAATCAATCGGTGAGCCTACTTGTTCAATGACACCATCACGCAAAACAACAATTTTATCAGCTAAAGTCATTGCCTCGACCTGATCGTGAGTCACATATATCATGGTCGTCTTTAGGCGCTCATGAAGACGTGCGATTTCCAATCTTGTTTGCACACGCAATGCCGCATCAAGATTTGATAAAGGCTCATCAAACAAAAATACCTTTGGATCACGAACAATGGCACGGCCAATGGCAACACGCTGGCGCTGACCACCTGATAGATGGCGTGGGCTACGATCCAGATAATCTGTAATTTGCAAGATCTCGGCTGCAGCTCTTACGCGCTTATCAATCTCAGCTGGTGGTGTCTTTGCCTGTTTCAGGCCAAAAGCCATATTCTTGTAAACTGTCATATGCGGATAAAGCGCATAGGTCTGGAAGACCATTGCAACGCCGCGCTTTGAGGCCGCGACCTCATTCACCTCGTCATCACCAATGCATACAGAGCCGCCAGAGATTTCTTCAAGGCCTGCAATCATGCGCAATAATGTTGATTTGCCACAACCAGATGGCCCGACAAATACAACAAATTCGCCATCTTTAATATCGAGGTCAACACCATGAATGACTTGTGCATCCCCATAGCTTTTGCGGACATCTCGTAATGTTAAACTGGCCATGAAGCCTCTCCTTCGGCAATTGCTTGCTTAAGTAAATCAATAAATTCAGGATATTTTGTTGGAACAGATCCCCAGAGCTGTTCACTTGTTAAAAACGCATCTGTGCCAAGCATTTCGGACAGCTGATCCCAGCTTGGTTCAATATAATCAAACGCAATTTTACCAGCCGCAACATGCCTAGCAAACACATACCAACTAGCAATAGAGGCTATGGCGTAATGCGGTGTTATGCCATTTTCAAAACAGCCTTCCAAAGTTGGCCGGATAAAAATGGGAAATTTTGCCATGCCATCTGCACAGATACGAGCAACTGTATCGCCAATTGCTTGATTGCCAAACCTCAGTGCTGTCTTTTCTTGATATGCATCTCTGGCAAATGGCAAAGATATTGTTATGGCTGGCAGCACCTCTTTTGTTTCAAACATATCAAAATGTTTGCGCAACTGAGGCGTATGCATAGCTGCATCAAACGTCTCAATGCCTTCCAAAGCTGCCATATAAGCTAGTGCTGTGTGACCGCCATTCAAAACTCTGATTTTAGTCTCTTCATAGGGGTCAACATCCGAAGTAACGGTTACGCCAACTGTTGCCAGATCTGGCATTGCCCCAGCTGCATCATCTGACATTACCCATTGAATGTAATCTTCGCACAGAATGGGAAATATAACCTTGTCTCCTACCAGTGTAGTCATTTCATCAGCAAGACTGGCAGGTGATCGCGGTGTAATGCGATCCACCATAGAGCAAGGGAAAGACACGTTTTTTGAAACCCACTGTGTAAGGCTGTCATCACCACAAGCTTTTAAGTAAGCTAGTAAATTGCGACGCAACATGACACCATTTTGGCGAATATTATCACAACAAGATATGGTGATAGGCTCATCAATCTTTGTTCTGCGCCCATTCAAGGCAGCGCGCAGATAGCCATAAACAGATTGCGGCTTTTCACCTGCTAATTCTGCCGCAATGATGGCATGTGTCAAATCAAGATTGCCATCCATATCCGTGTAATAACCACTTTCAGTAACCGTAATGGTCAATAAAGTCACTGACGATAAACTTACAAGCGCTTCTGCATTTTGTGAGTCACGCGCCCAATCTTCAAAAGCCAAATGAGGGCGAACTAAGCTGTATTGCATTTTGTTATCTGGTGAAATGGCTTTCATAAAATAGCCACCATAATGTGCAATCTCAGAGGCTACAGCTTTGAAACTTTCACTTTCAGAGGCGCGCAAATTGACAGCAGCAATCCCCCAACGCAAATCATTTGTGTGCTGCATATAATCATCAATATAAACTGCCTGATGGGCGCGATGAAATGCGCCAAAGCCAAGATGCACTATGCCAATCTCGCATGCATCTCTATCGTAATATGATTGCGCTATCTGTGATGTTGTCATGCCATCCATCACGATTAAATCCCCTTCTCCACAAGCTCATCCCTAGCAAGCTTGCGATAATCAGAAGGCGTCATGCCCTTTAATTTCCGAAATTGACGATTGAAATTCGCTAAATTCTGAAAGCCTGATTTATAACATATAGTCGTCACTTGATCATCTGTGCCATATAGCAGTGAACAGGCTTGGCCCACACGCACCCTTGTCACAAAATCAACAAAATTATGTCCTGTTACAGCTTTGAAATTGCGACTAAAGCTTGATTGTGCCATGCCCGCCGCCGCAGCTGCCTCAGTTTGTGAATATTCCTCACGGTAATTTTGGACAATATGATCAATCACATTGCCAATGCGCGCATGCTTCGAACCTGTATCAACATGAGTAACCTGCATGCTTGATAAAGTTTTCTTTTCAGCATGCTCATTCAGGCGAACAAGAAATCGGACAAAGGCCAAAATGCGCTCAACACCCTTATTGTCTCTAATCGCCTCTAGGTGACCGCGTGCGAATGTTGGGTTAAAGCCCTCAAATTGAACCCCCATGCGAGCCAGATAAAGCATATCAAGCACCTTATCAAACTCTGGAAAGGCTTCTGTCAATTTTGTGATAGAGCCATGAGAGAATTGAACAAGCATATCTCTAATCGGCACCGCTGTGCTGTGCTCTTCATCAGATATCCAGTTATGTGGCACATTAGGCCCTGTTAAAAACAGATCACCTGCCTTAAAAGCACCGATATAGTCACCGACAAAAGCTTTACCTGTAGTTTCAGTTATCAAATGAAGCTCATATTCTTCATGCGCATGCCAGCGGCAAAGATCAGATGGCCAACCATGTTCCAAATATCGAATGGAACGCGTTGTGCGGTCTACCATTTCAATTTCTGGTTCAATGACTGACATAACTACTTCACCGCACCAAAGGTTAGGCCCTTGACCAACTGCTTCTGACAGAACCACCCAAGCACCACTATCGGCCCAACAGCGGCAGTTGATACTGCTGATAGACGACCAAAGAACAAGCCCTCAGGCGCTCTGTTGCCTTCGATTAGTTTTGATAATGTGGCAGCTTCTGTTGTGGTCAAACGCACTGTCCAATAGGCTTCATTCCAGCAGAAAATGAAACAGAGCAAGGCTGTAGAGGCCAATCCACCCCACGCCAAAGGCAATAAGATGTCTTTTATCTCGCCCCAAGTCGTGACGCCGTCCATCTTACTGGCTTCTATAATCTCACGCGGGATCTCCTTAAAATATGTAAAGAGCATCCAAATAACGATT
>WTHW01000134.1 GCA_011526395.1 Alphaproteobacteria bacterium | reverse complement strand
CGGCTCTTTCTTTAATGCTGGTCAAGATTGTGCCCAGCCATGCCGTATCATGGTGCAAAATAACGTATATGATGAAGTTGTGTCTGCTATTGTTGAACAAGTAGAACAAATACAAGTTGGCGCACAAAAAGAGGATGGCACTGAAATGGGGCCATTGATTTCCGCTGCTCAACGTGATGCTGTCGCAGGGTTTGTGGAGAGAGCAAAAGCAACTTGTGATGTTGCCACAGGTGGCAAGGCCATCGATAAACAAGGCTTTTTCTATCAACCCACTGTTCTTACGAATGTGCCAAATGATGCAGAAGCCGCCTGCAAAGAAATATTCGGCCCTGTCGTAACTATCGAGCGTTTTTCAACTGAAGAAGACGCGCTTAGTATTGCAAATGCTAGCTCCTATGGCCTAGCCTCATCTGTTTGGACAGCCAACACTGGTCGCGCTATGCGCATGTCATCAAAACTTCGCTATGGGTTTACATGGGTGAATACGCACGGCATTGCAACGCCAGAGATGCCATGGGCCGCCATGAAATCATCTGGTACGGGGTGTGATATGTCAGTTTATGCTCTTGATGCCTTCACATCTGTCAGACATGTGATGATTGCCCATGACTAAGACAGCTATTGTGACAGGAGGAAGCCGCGGGATAGGACGCGCCATCGTGGACCGACTACATCAAGATGGCTTGAACATTATTACCTGCGGCAGGGGGGATAGACCTGATGGACTTCCCAATGAAATCATCTGGGTAAAAGCAGATGTTACAAAATTAGAAGATGCTATTGCAGTGTGCCAACAAGCACGTGATACCTTTGGATCTATTGACGTTCTCGTTAATAATGCTGGCACACAAGTTGAAAAAACTATAGCTGATAGCACAGATGATGATTGGCAGTTAGTGATCGACACAAATTGCAAAGGCGTATTCAATATGTGCCGCGAAGCCTTAAAGGATATGGCAACAAGTAAAGGCAATATCATTAATATTGGTTCAATCTCTGGGCATGTATCAGATCCGTCTATGGCGCTATATAATGCGTCAAAAGCGTTTGTACATGGGCTGACACGCTCGATTGCGATTGATCATGGTCCTCAAGTTCGTTGTAATGCCGTTTGTCCAGGCTGGATCATGACACAAATGGCAGAAGATGGTTTTGCACTTGCAAAAGATCCTGAGAGAGCCATGTCAGACGCGCTGGCGCGCCATCCAGTGGGGCGCTTTGGCAAGCCTGAAGATATAGCGAATATCATATCTTGGTTAGCTTCAGATGAATCAAGCTATGTCAGCGGTGCCTGTATGACTGTTGACGGTGGGATGACATCAGCATCACCTCTTAACCCGGGATTATTTTAATGACTTTTTCACATACATCTTGTCTCGGCGGCGGCGTCATAGGTGCAAGTTGGGCAGCCCTATTCCTTGCATCAGGTAAATCAGTGTCCTTATATGACCCTGCTGCTGATAGCGATAAATCTGTGAAGGCATATATCGAGACAGCATGGCCAACCCTTGAAAGACTTGGTTTAGCAGAAAAGGGAAACCCTGATAATATTACCTTCTGTCAATCGGCGGCCGAAGCGGTAGAAGGCGCTGATTTCATTCAGGAAAATGTACCAGAGAGAATTGCAATCAAACATGCAACCTTTGCTGACATAGAGCCTGCCCTCAAAGAAGGGGCGATTGTGGCTAGCTCTGCTTCTGGCCTGACATTGAGCCAAATGCAAGACGGATGGCAAAACCCATCTCATTTCGTTTTAGGTCATCCTTTTAACCCGCCACACCTCATACCCTTAGTGGAAGTATTGGGAAATGATAAAACGGCCGAAGGCGTCGTAGAGGGCGCCAGAGCCTTTTATGAATCCATTGGCAAAATCACTATCAGATTGAATAAAGAGAAAAACGGCCATGTTGCCAATCGCCTGCAAGCTGCTATCTGGCGTGAAGCCATCAGCCTTGTTGCTGAGGGCGTTGCCTCTGTTGAAGATGTGGATAAAGCTGTATGGGCAGGCCCGGGCTTACGATGGGCTACGATGGGGCCTACCGGCCTATTTCATCTGGGTGCAGGTGCAGGCGGCTTGCCTTCGTTTCTTGACCATTTCACAGATACATTTAATGGCTGGTGGGATGATTTGGGTCAGATCTATCTTAATGATGAGATAAAACAGAAAATTACAGACGGCATGTCACAGAGCGCACAAGGCAAGTCCGTTGAGGAGCTAGCCAAGAAACGTGATGCAATGTTAGTCGCCATTCAAGAGGCCACACGCCCTCTTCGAGATTAGCAAATTGAACAACTAGATTTTCAATTACTATGACTGCGCACTTCAATCAATGCGGCAGTGATGATTAAGATTGTGCCAATTAACTCGGCCATGCCAAAAGGCTGGCCTGATAATAGGGCAGCTGATATCGCGCCGACAAATACCTCACTCATAAGCAATATCCCTACAGTTGCTGGTGTCAGCACCTGAGCTGGCGCTAATGTCATCCAAAACATTGGAATGGCATATAGTGAAAACAGACATAAAAAACCAACAATATGCGCCCAGTTTAAGGTGCCCTGCCCAAAGGATGGCATGTCATCAATCACAAGTATGGTTGCAAGAGATATGATGATACTACCTATTAAAAATGCTATAATTTGGGGGAACACAGGAATAGCCTTGGCCCGCATTAGGCCGAGTGAGCCAGCTGACCACAATGCGCCAGATAATAAGGCCAACACATCCCCGATATTACGCGGGATTGGAAGTCCCCCTTCTGCACCCAGAATGACATATAAGCCACCAAAGGCTATGGCAATTACACTAAGGCGAGAGAATGTTAGTCGCTCTCCTAGTATAAAGACACCAATCAAAGTGCCCCATACTGGCGTCAGGTAGAATAGCAAAATAGAGCGGATAACATCTGTGTGGAATAAACTAGTGGTATAGAAGCTGAAAGCACAGCCCGTTAAAGCACCGCTTACTATCAATATACGCCACTGTGATAATAACACACTGCGATACCGCCAAATCACTGGCAGTAATAAGATTAAGCAAGTGACATATAATAATATGCCTGCAAAAGCGCCCTTTATACCGAGCGTCTCAAGATATAATAGAGGCATCCAATAAACACCCCACATACATCCACCCAGCACAAGTAGAATCGCCGCTCGATTTTCAGACATGACCTAGTACCTTAGTAAATAAAGCGATATTTATTGTGCTCTTGCAGCATGGCTAGATGCCACTCTAGGCACCAGCGCCTTGACAAGGTCTTTCATATCTATTTCGCCGATTGCCTTGCCATCTTCCATAACACGATAAATGTAATTTGTATTACCATCAGATTGCGCAATAACCTGCTCTAGACTATCTTCGGCATTAACATCACCAGCTTTTTTAGCACGGCTCAATTTCGACATAACTGAACGCACGCGCAACACTCTTGCGCGGTTAATATCACTGACAAAATCCTCAATATATGGATCGCTAGGAGCCAGCAGAATCCCTTGTGGCTCACCTTGCTGCACAACAGCGCCATCTTTTAATATAACAAGATGATCTGCTAGCTTTAGCGCTTCATCCAAATCATGCGTAATAAAAATAATGGTTTTATTGAGCTCTTTCTGCAATTCAAGCAACAAATTCTGCATATCTGTTCTGATCAACGGGTCAAGTGCTGAAAAAGCTTCATCCATAAGCATAATATCCGTGTTGGCCGTCAGAGCTCTGGCAATACCGACACGCTGTTGCATACCACCGGATAATTGTGATGGGAACCTATCTTCAAACCCATCCAACCCCACACGCTTTAGCCATTTTTGAGCCTCTGCCAAGCATGTTGTATTATCTATCCCCTGTACAGATAGGGGCATGGCTGCATTATCAATCACTGACTTATGTGGCAATAAGGCGAATTTCTGAAACACCATAGACATGCTTTTTTGCCGTGCGTCACGCAATTGATTATCATCCATCTGCATGACATCTTGCCCGTCCACTAGGATTTCACCCTGTGTTGGTTCAATCAAACGATTCAAATGGCGAATTAAGGTAGATTTACCGGATCCTGACAGACCCATAATAACGGTGATTTGGCCAGCCTGCATATCAATATTGATATCTTGCAGACCAAGCACATGACCATATTGTTCAAGCAATTGAGTCTTGTCGATACCGGCTTTGACCTTATCCACCATATCTTTAGCGTCTGCGCCAAATATTTTATAAAGCCCTTTAATAGATACTTTTGGTTGCATCATTAGCCTCACTTCACATCTCTGGCTTTATCAACCCTAGATAAAGCTGCTTTGGATACTCTGTCCAAAATCACCGCGAGTAATACAATACCGATACCGGCGACGATGCCGACACCTAATTCAAGATTTCGGATGCCACGTAAAACCAGCACACCTAAACCAGGCGCAGATACAAGAGAGGCTATCACCACCATGGCAAGGCTCATCATAATAGTTTGGTTCACGCCTGCCATGATATTTGGCAAAGCTAAAGGCAACTCAACCCTCATCAATTTTTGAGACGCGTTCATGCCAAATGCGTTTGATGCTTCGACCACATCACGGTCAACAAGTCGGATACCAAGATCAGTCAATCTAATTACTGGCACAATGGCATATAAAATAATGGCGATGCCATATAGCTTTGATTCCGTAACTGAGAATAAAAATATCAATGGGATAAGATAAACAAACGTTGGCAATGTTTGGAGCAAATCCAAGATGGGCACGATCATGCGCTGTGCTGTGTCAGATTTTGACATCCCAATGCCAATAGGCACGCCTATTAATACGGACAGAGACGTACAAACAAAAACGATCGCAAGCGTTTGCATGGCGACATCAAAATGGTCAACAAAGCCAAATACCAAAAGAACAGCGGCAACAAAGCCTGTCACTAATGCTGAGCGACTGACAAACCATGATACAAATACCAGTAATGGTATCATCACCCACCATGGCGCCATTTCGAAAGCATATAGCGTTCCATCCAACAACCAGCTTAAAGGTTGTGTTAGAGGGTCTAGGAAGAATTTTAACTCAGCGCGGACTGCCAAAAACCCTTGCTCAATCCCTTCTGTTAGATCACGTGTCTGACCGATTTGCGCGCAAGCTTCATGCAATTCATCTAGTGAAGGAAAAGGCAAACCAGCGGACTCAACGGGACCGTCATTTCCTTTTGCTTTTGCAAGCAGTTGAGCCATTGACATTGGCCCATCAGTCTTTTCAGCATCGCACCATTCACGAAGCCCAAGACTATTGAACACGCCATCATATCGCGCCATCACATCCACCAAAATTGAAAAATGAAAAAAGCTGGCCACTTACGTGGCCAGCACTAAATTTTGCCGGTTAGTTCAACAACGCAGACAAGTTGCTGCGCGCATCATCATTTAACCAGTTACCCCAAACATCTTTGTAGTTTGTTAGGAAGTAAACAGCTGCCTCTTCATAAGACGCACCATTTGAATCTTGCCATGCAAGAACTTCATTCATCTGAGCATTTGTAAATTGTACATTGCTCATCAATTCAGCGATTTGTGGCTCACGCTCTGCGAACGTTGTTGTTGCAACTGTCAAAACGATCGCTGTTGGATAGCTAGACATTTTTGGCGTTGCACAATCATCTTTAACATTACAAGCATGTGCTTCTTCATTGTATGGACCAAGGTCTACCTGTGCCATTGGGTATGAACCCAATACAGATGTTGGTGCCCAATAGTAACCGAACCATGGCTCTTTGTTTTCATATGCAGCCGCAATAGCCGTTGCCAATGTTTCACCAGAACCATGCTGGAAACGCTCAATACCAGCGTCCATTAAGCCAGAAGCTTTCAAATTCGAGTGATTTGTGAAGTTACAACCCCATCCATCAGGACAATCGTGGAAACGACCACCAACCAACTCTGGGTTTGCCATGATACCTTCGATGGTTGTTAGCTCTGGATGCTCGTCTGCAAGATATTGAGGAATCCACCAACCCTCAACACCGCCATCAACTAGCACATCAGCAAGCTCAACGACTTTACCCTGCTCTTTAAGGTCAAAATAAGCAGGCGTGTAAGCAGCCCATAGCTCAGTAACCAAATCCGGCTCACCGGTTTCAGCTAGTGATGCAACAGCCGGTGTCGTAGATGACGGCACCAACTGAACATTACAGCCATAGCCCTGTTCCATTAAAAACTTAGATACATAAGTTACAACAGCTGAAGATGCCCAATCCATTTCTGTAATTGAAACATCACCGCAATTAGCAGATGCTACGTTAGATGACGTGAAGCCAAGTGATAGCATTGCTGCAAATAGTAATTTCTTCATGAAAAAACCTCCCATTATTTGAATAGGTAAAGTAAGCACCAATTAAGGAAGTTTCGCAAACCATATTTTCACAAAACGAACGGGCAATATTAATTTTGCTTTTTGAGTGCATTTGCGCGTTCAAACGCACCTTGTTTTTGCTCTTTGAAGGCATCAAGGCCAAGCATCTCACTTAGGGCATCTGCTCGCATATTTACGATTTCAGGAGCAACTGAGCCTGCTTTGCGCAAACCATCCACGCGCGCTTGTCCGGCTAATTTCTTTGTTACCTGATGAGGTTGAACAGCGCTTAAGTAATCTCGGTCAACAATATCAGTTATTGTAATGTAGCCGTCTCCTATCGCATCTTGATATAAGCTTTGGCCTTTCTTTGTTCTCGTGATAACTGAATTAAACCCTTTGTCAGTCTCACTCTCCACCCTATCAGGTGAGGCACCTTGCCATGCATCGCCTGCGACAACATCCGCAGCTTCACCAATTCCATCAGCGCAGATTTTGCATCGCAATGGCATTGACCATTGACTTTCATCCTCACCCCAAAAATCTAAATAGTGAAAAGATGTTTTAGAGCCATCTTCATAAGTCAAGCTAGTAGGGCCTGGACACCCAAACCCACGATACCGGACCTGTGAAAGCCCCTCTTTCGACAGATTATTTTGACGCAGAAAATCGTTAAAGGACGCATCTGGTTGAAATCCGCCACAAAGCAAAGTCAGCCAATAAGAAATGCGTTGATTTACGCGGCTATCAATGTGTGCAAGATTGCGCATGGCGTTCAAATCACATGGCTTTGCTATAAGGGCAAAATTCTCATCTGAGGATAAAACACTCTCAATATCAACTAATGCCGCTGTAGGACCATAGCGAGAACCTGAGGCTTCAATCACATCTTGTCTTGTCCGGCTAATCGTTGCTACGCCAAAATTGGCAGGGCTGTCCGCCGCCTTTACATGGCAAATGGCGTCAACCTTATTTGTCTCTAGCAAATAGATAGCAAGCGCAGTTAAAATGCCAGCTGTCGAGGCTTCATGACGCACATTGGCATCTGCTGAATGCGCAAGGCTCATTTCATAATACGGCCCCCATACCGTATCCTGGTGCGGCGCTTCTGATGCCAGATCTTCTGGCAGGCCTTCTATACGCAAAGATGGACAGATTTGATTTACCAGCGCCATCTTTTCATCATCAAACTGGTCATTGGCAATGGGGCGCAAATCTCCATCTTCACCGCGTGTCATTTTAATGGCTTCTGGCGCTATGGCCGCGCACAAGCCACACCCAAGACACAAACCATCGTCAACGATTTTATTTAACTGTTCAGTTGCCTCACCTAGCGCCGCCATCTTACCTCCTAAGCTTTTTCAAGCCCGATCAAGCCAAGCATCTCCAGCTTTAAGATAACTTGCTGTGCACAATAATCGACGTCCAGCCCCTCTGTTTGAAGTTTTAACTCTGGGTTTTCCGGCACCTCATAGGGGTCAGATATGCCTGTAAATTCTGGAATCTTGCCTTCTCTCGCTAATTTATACAGCCCCTTCCTGTCACGTCTTTCACACTCTTCAAGTGAGGTGGCTATATGGACTTCAACAAATGCTCCATATGTTTCCACTTCCTCTCTCACTGCGAGCCGCGAGCTATGATAAGGTGCTATCGGTGCGCAAATGGCGATCCCTCTATTTTTAGTGATCTCTGAAGCAACAAAACCAATACGTCGCACATTTAGATCTCTATGTTCTTTTGAAAAACCAAGCTCAGATGACAGATTCTTTCGCACAATATCACCATCAAGCAATGTGACTGGCCTGCCACCCATTTCCATCAATTTTGTGCGAACAGCATTGGCAATTGTTGATTTGCCAGAACCAGACAGGCCTGTGAAAAACAAGGTAAAGCCTTGTTGTGCCCTTGGCGGGTGCGATGCACGAAGTTGCGTCACAACCTCTTCGAAAGAAAACCAGCTTGGAATATCCAGTCCTTCGCTTAATCTGCGTCTCAATTCAGTTCCTGATAATGACAAAATTGTCACCTCATCTTTATCTGAAATCTTATCTTCTTCTTCATATTGCGCGCGCTCTTGAACATAGACTAGATTCTTGAAATCAACCATTTCTATGCCTATCTCCTGTTCAAATTTTTTGAACAGATTTTGTGCATCATATGGTCCGTAGAAGTCTTCACCTTTTGAGGTTTTACCGGGTCCAGCATGGTCTCTGCCGATAATCATATGCGTACAACCATGATTTTTTCGAATAATGCCGTGCCATACAGCCTCTCTCGGACCTGCCATGCGCATAGCTAAATTCAACAAGCTAAGGTCGGTCGTAGCAGCTGGATATTTATCCATAACAGCTTCATAACAGCGCACACGCGTGAAATGGTCTACATCACCAGGCTTTGTCATACCAACAACAGGATGGATTAATAGATTTGCACCAACCTCTCTCGCGGCACGAAATGTCAATTCCTGATGCGCGCGATGAAGAGGGTTTCGAGTTTGAAAGGCAACCGTTTTATACCAACCATGTTTTTCAAACTGTTTCTTCAACTCATTGGGTGAGGAGCGATATTGTTTGAAATCATAATGTGTTGGAGGTTGAAGGCCAATGATCCGGCCACCTAGATAGACATCTCCTGCCTGATTATGAAGATATGCCACAGCAGGATGAGCCATATCATTTGCTCCAAAAACCATTTCAGCTTCTCTTGCTTTATCAGGTGCCCATTTATCAGACACCTCAAGAATTGCCAAAATCACGCCTTCAGGATCACGCAAGGCTATCTCATCGCCAATTGCAACTGATTCAGAAAAATCATTGCTGACGTCAAGCGTGATTGGAATGGGCCAAAGACTGCCATCTGACAACCTCATATCCTCAAGCACACTGTTATAATCTGCTTCTGACAAAAAGCCTGTAAGAGGATAAAATCCCCTATTCATTAATAGCTCTAAATCGCAGATTTGCCGTGCGCTTAAATCCCAGCTTTGAAGATTTGCCGCATGATGTTTTTTATCTGTTGTCTCGTCGGCAGAAACATACAGCTCTGAGTGATATGTATAATTCATTATTTATCAGTCCTTTAAGGCTAGCGAATACGGAATTGGTGCATGAATTCATAATGAGGCAAAACGCGCTCATAGACATCTTGCACACGCTGAGGGGCCTCTTCTATCGGCACATAACTCTTGCGCGGTTGAGGCTTGAGACCATCTGAGTTCCGCAAGTTAGCATGGAAACTTCCGCCATCCCACCAGCTGACCTCATCACGAGCGCCCGGCTCCCAGCTAAGTGCTGATTCAATGAACGGGATATCGACAGCCGCACACCATTTTTCAACGATATCTGCCGGCGCTTCCAAAAGATCATCAGAATCTATAACAGGCGGCGGCGTGCCTGTTTTTTCCATAATCATCTCAAATAATTGTCTTTGTTCAGCAAAGCCAACTTCTTTTTCCACAAAATCTGGCCACTTATTGAACATCGATGTGATGGTCATTGCGGGGTTTCTAATTAAGAAAGAATGCGTGAAATGAGATAAAAATTCATCATTCCACATATGGTCCAAATATAAAGGGAAATCTTTGGTAAAGACGGGACCTTCTTTTGCTAGTTTTTGCATATCTTGCCAAACAGACTCTAGCGTTAGGCCTGGCGTGCGAACCGAATCTTCCGCCAGACGCGGCCATAATGGCTCCTCTCCTTGATACCATGCTTCACCAAATGGCTCATGCAAACATGCAAGATCGCCTCGCTGCCTCATCATCCATTCAAATGCCGTTGATGTAGACCGCGGCACAGCCCACAAAGCTACAATTTTGTGCATTATTCTCTCCCCGAAATCTCTTTTATTTATAGGCTAGCCAGTAATTTGCCCTGCGCCTCAGCGGGCGCGATACCCAATGTTTTAAATAAACGCCAATATAAGGCGGTATCATGCCCAACAACCATTGAGCCTAGTCTTTTTTCTAGCTCCGCTGTGTGATGAACGGGACGTCTCGCCAATCCATCTGATGGGCGGCGATAATTTGACATGCCATTTATGAGGTAAGCATCAACATTTGGTGCTTTATTTGCGACAAAATCGAAAGATTTCCAAAGCAATTCTTCATCAAAACACCAGATGCACTCATCCACCTCTTGCTGAGTCGAGAACCAACCTTGGTCATGAAAATTGCCGGCCCAAACCACATCAAATCCTGCCTCTTGCAAGAAGCCAACAGTTCCCTGATACCAACTATCGCGGTGATAACAGGCATTTAACGCAACTTTTTCAACATTTTGGTCTCTTAATGCCTCAACCATTGCATAGCCAGCCATATGAAATGGCGTCTCATATTTATCAGAAAGCATTTCACAATGCTGTCTGATACCCTCAACGCCTAAACCACTAGCATGCACCCAATTAGAGCCCACTTGCCCGCACACATCAGCGCCATTATTCGCCATACATTCGACAAATTCCTCTAGCAGACCAAAATTTTGTTTACGCTGATCAAGTCGATGTTTGTAATCTGGAACATGCAACATACGCCCATGAACACCAACAGTTTCGGGTGCAAGGCGCAAGAAATCAGATGGTGCAGCATCAAAATCATGAGGAGGGCATGTTAACCCAACCTGAAAAGGAAATAACTTTACCTTACTGTTCTGCCATTTTTTTGGCTTTTCATAGGATGTCATTACCTCACTCCTAGGGCCGTGTAATTTCTTTATCTCCATCAAAACCTAGACATAATTTCGCTCAACAAATCAATCACTTTTATACTTCTGATGACATTTTTAAAACAAACGAAACATTGAGCTATAAAAATCTCTAAAAATTGCGGTTTTAGAATTGTCATAATAAGGTCGATGACTATATATGAGGTGTATTTTAGTGATAAAACTCTGGGGTTCCTATGCGCGTTCTTTTTGCAATTCTTCTGATAGCAACAATTGGTAGCAACCAAACTTTGGCAGGTGATGCAGCCAAAGGGGAAAAAATCTTCAAAAAATGCAAAGCTTGTCATGTTGTAAATGAAGAAAAAAACAAGACAGGGCCGCATCTAGTCAACATCATCGATAGGCCCGCCGCTTCTGTTGAGAGCTATAGAAAATATTCTAAAGCAATGAAAAATAGCGGCTTTGTATGGGATGAGGCTACACTGGATGGTTATCTCGCAGCACCAAAGAAATATTTAAAAGGTACTAAAATGGCATTTGCCGGCCTGAGGAAAGAAAAAGACCGCGCTGATATCATTGCCTATTTCAAATCACTGCAATAATAAAATTGCTATTGCGCTGTTATCAGGGTGTTAAATCAGAAATTTGCTTCGCTATTTGCGGCTTAAACACACCATCATCAGGCAAACGGTCATAAAGCGTTTGCCATAGTGTCATGGCTGATTTGATGTCACCCTGCGCTCTCGCAAGATGACCTGCAAAGAATAAATATTCTAGCGTATCTGGCGTTAGATTTTTCAATCTTTCAAGAGCCTCATTTGCCTCGCTCAAGAAGGTAACATCAAATCCTTGAGCCAACATTTCCTCAAGAAACGAAAGTTGAGCAGCGCGTTCTGTTGGAAAAGCGCGCGCATTTCCTGATAAGGCACGCAAGAGGCCTTGCTTATCATCAAGCACGCCCATAGCTCTTATGAGCATAGACCAGCCCTGACGGTCGTTAGGCTCATCGTTTAGACGCATTTCTAAGCCAGCCACCATCGCTGAAATCATCTCTTGCCGCTCTTCGCCTGTTGCATTTGCCATTGCGGCGACATCATCTTCTTGCACAATAGCTCTCCCATTAGGCAGTTGAATGCCAATTGCATCTGCAGCGGCCTGTTTATTTTGCGCGGCAAGATTTGGCCAAATGGAATCTCGTGGTGCCGTTCTTTGCAACTGCTCCCACTCAGCAATCGCATCCAAATAACGCTCATCCTGATAGGCAGATAAACCTTTGATAAATAAAGCCCTTGGCTCGTTTGGTGCAGCTGCTAGCGCTTTATCTATTAATACTCGTGCAGGCAAGGTTATTTGCCCATCAGCTTGACGGCTGAGCGCTTCAGCTAACATTGCCTTGATAGATGGATTATCATTTGTTAACGCAAGCGCCCGTCTCAGAGATGTTATTTCAGTCTCAAAATCTTGAATTTGCGCAGCTGCAAGTGCCAATGACATTTGCGCTTCCACTGAATCTGGCGTTAATGACGCCTGTTGCTTCGCAGATGCAAAGCTCTCTTTAAGCTTATTTAACTCTAGCGCTTTCTTTGCATTTGCTTCAGTACGTTCTGTTACGCGTTCTGCAACTGGTTTGGATACTAGACTTGGCTGACCCAAAAAACTGTATAAGCCTATGCTGGCCAAAAAAATGGCGCCTAAAAACAACATAGCCGTTTTTGGTCTGCCCATTGATGGCATCACCTCATCTGGGAGATATATCTGCTTATTACTTTTTTCAACCTCGATATTCGCGACGCGTTTTGGTTTAAAACTTTGGTAGAATAAAAACCCGGCAAACAGGACCAAAATTATTGGGGTCAACCAGAGCAAATAAGTCGTTTGATTAACGGGAGGCCGCAGCAAAATATAGTCGCCATAAGTATTTTGCAGGCTCTTTAAAATCACCTCATCATCAAAACCTTGTTGTAATTTAACACGCACTTCTTTTCGTAAATCACGCGCTAATTCAGCATCGGAATCTTCTATTGATTGATTTTGACAGACCAAGCAACGTAATTGCGAAGACAAACTACGCGCTCGTTCTTCTAATATTGGATCTGATAATTGCTCCTCAGGACTAATCGCCAAGGCGCCTTTTATGTGAGATGAGCCACCATATGGAATGATGCTAATTGTAACAGCAACATACAACAGAAACGCTAAACGATATCTCATTTACGCAATTCCTGAACTGTTGGGCGAATGACGTTATCAATGGTATCTTTGAAAATAGGGCCTGCATGACGCAATACAACCCGCCCATCACCATCTATGATAAAGGTTTCTGGCACCCCATATATGCCCCATGAAATGCCTGTCGTGCCATCATAATCCATCCAAATCGCAGAATAGGGATTTCCATATTGTTCTAAAAATTGTTGTGTATCTTCTAATTTATCTTTGTAAGCAATCGCTAGGACAGGCATCTCTTTGGACAATAAGGACAGTGCAGGCAACTCAGCTCTGCATGGCGCACACCAGCTAGCCATCACATTTACAAGCACCACCTCACCAGCAAAAGCAGATAAAGGTTTTGCAAACTCTTGTGATAATGCATTTGCTGGTAATGCGGGTGCTTGCTTACCTATCAGAACAGAAGGCAGTTGATCATTCTGCCTGGTGCCATTTACCGTTGCTAGCAATGCGACACTTGCAATAACAACGAATATCGCAAACCCAATTAACGGAATAAGATAGGTAAAGCTCTGTTTTGGCATTACATGGCTCCCGCATCTTTTGTTAGCTTTCCCTTTACAGGCTTTCGGCCAATAAACCCCATAATACCGCCAAATGCCATAATAGCCGCGCCACCCCATATCCAGCTGACTAACGGCTTATGATATAACCGTAGGCTGTAGCCAATGTTATTATCGCCATCACCTAATACCGCATAATCGTCACCAGCAAAGGTGGCTCGAATTGATGCCTCTGTAGTTGTCTGTTTTTCTGCTGGATAAAACCGTTTCTCTGGCGCCAAGGTCGCTATTTTTTGCCCCTCTAACGTTTCCAAAGATAACAGCGCTGTAATTGTTGAATAATTTGGCCCTTGATTTTGTTGAACCTCAATAAAACGATACTGCCTATCAGATAATTGGATAACATCACCTGGCATAGCTCTTACTGTTTTCTCTGAACGCGATAGTCCATCACCCAAGGCACCCAGCAAAAATACGGCCATTCCCATATGACCTAGCCACATACCCCATATCGCGACACCACTTGAACGCAGTGACGTTAACAATTTTGAAGGTTGATGGCATTTTAGGTGACGTTGCATGTCGGCAATCATACCAAAACCAAGCCATCCCAGTAATCCCAGGCCGGCAATCGCTACAGGCGATATATTATGTAGCACTGATAAACCTATGATATTCGCCATAACAGCACCAATCAGGGCTGTGATTAGAACGCGCTTTCCATGGGGCAAAACCCCTTTACGCCACATAAGAATGGGCCCTATCACCATTCCAATTAATGCGAAAGACATGATTGGATTAAATGTTGCCTCATAATATGGTGGCCCCACAGTAATACGCTGGTTGCTTACTAGCTCAAGTCCGAGTGGATAGAAGGTGCCAAGAATTACAATCGAGGTTGCGACTATGAGAATAATGTTATTGATAACAATAGCGATATCGCGGCTCATGAAATTTGCATCATTCTCGCTAGATAATTGTGGCCCCCTAAGAGCAAACAAAATAAGTGGTAAACCTATCGCTACTAGCAATATTCCCAGAATGAATATCCCTCTTGATGGATCTGATGCAAAACTATGCACCGAGGTGAGCAACCCTGAGCGCACGATGAATGTGCCCACCAAAGATAGCGAGAAAGATAATATGGCTAAAAGCACGGTCCAACTTTTAAGTTGACCTCTTTTTTCAACGACTAAGACTGAATGCATAAGGGCGGTTGCTGCAAGCCATGGCATCAAAGAAGCATTCTCAACCGGATCCCAAAACCACCAGCCACCCCAACCGAGTTCGTAATAGGCCCACCAGCTGCCAAGTGCGATGCCAGCTGTTAGTGCACTCCACGCGGACAAAACCCATGGCCGTGTCCACCTACCCCAATCTTGATCAATCCGGCCAATGATTAGACCAGCTACAGCTAATGAAAAAGCTAAAGACAACCCCACATAACCAAGATATAGCATCGGTGGATGAAGTGCCAAACCAACATCTTGCAATACAGGATTAAGTCCACGCCCCTCTAGCGGCGCATCCAGCAACCTTTCAAAGGCGTTTGAGGTGAACAGGCTAAAAGCAAGAAAAGCAGATGTCACAGCGCCCTGAACGGATAGCGTATACAGGGAAATATCCGATGGAAGTCGCTTTGATGTTAGCGCGAAGATGCCGCCAAACAACACTAAAATGACAGACCACAATAAGAGCGATCCCTCATGATTACCCCACGTGCCTGAGATTTTATAGATCAATGGCTTCAAAGAATGGGAATGTTGTGCGACCAGCGCTATTGAAAAGTCTGATGTTACAAACCCATGTACAAGGCAAAGAAACGATGAAATGACAGCAACCGTTGCGATGATTTGAAGAGGCACAGCCATAAAAGCAAGTCCGAACGGACGAGCTAAAACCAATAGACTGGCCTGACAAAGTGAGGCAATAAATGCAATCACGAGAGCCAGATGACCAACCTCTGCAATGGCAAACATATTTTCATTCTCCATCTAGCATCGGGGAAATCCCAAATTTAAACTATTATCCAGATGCTAACATCGCCTATCACATAACAAATAACCCACCAATTGAACATAATTAAGTGCAATCACTTGCGCGCGATATTGCCGCATTCTAAAAATTCAATTAGCGTTCAGGCTAACGGAATATCCAAATATGTTTGGTTAGGTATAAGAAGATGAAGAAAATTTATGATTTTAGTCGCAAGGCAGCAAAACGCAATTACACCGTTGCAGACCTAAAGGCCTTAAAAGGGAGCGGCAGAACATTATCTATGTCAAACCCGGCAAATAGAGAGCAAATCATCGCATGCGTCGAGGCAGATATCGATTTGTTTGTTGTTGGCACTGACCAAATGGAAGACGTCAGAGAGCTAGCGCCAACACACTTTACTGGCGCAGGATCATCATGGTCACAATTTGGATCTGACGATGAAATTATCGCCCATGCATTTGAGGCTATGCGACGCGGTGCAGATATGTATTACACGTTAAGATCTTTTGATGTGATGGAGCGCATGGCAAATGAAGGAATACCTGTGCAAAGTCATATAGGGTTAATTCCAACCTTCAGCCACCATTATGGTGGCTTGCGCGCATTTGGAAGAACAGCCGATGAAGCAATGCAAATATGGAACACTGTAAAAAGAATGGAAGATGCTGGCGTATTTGCTGTAGAAGTCGAATGTATTGCCGAAGAATTTTTGGCAGCCATTAACAATAAGACGAATATCGTTACCTTCTCACTAGGCTCTGGCTTGGCGGGAGACGCTATATTCTCATTCGTAGCTGATATATGCGGCGAGGCAAGCGAAGAAGATACACCACCAAAGCACGCGCACGCTTTTGGTAATGTGGGACGCCTTCAGCAAAAGATTCATACAGAACGCGTCACTGCACTCTCTGCATTCCATAACGAAGTGACAGCTGGCAATTTTCCGTATGCTCCTACAAATGTTACCATGCATGATGGCGAGCAGACAAAGTTTCTTGAAGCGCTCGATAAATGGCAACCAATCCACCAGTAAGTCACCTCTTCATCTGTCTCTTATACACATCTCCGAG
>WTHW01000208.1:13993-16836 GCA_011526395.1 Alphaproteobacteria bacterium | reverse complement strand
TATCTTGCCTCAGCGCAAATGTCTGAAGGTAGTTTTCAGAAATGGGCTTCGCGCCCTGCCCTTGCCGCCGCCATCTTTGGCAAAATGAGCCATTGTTTTTGCCATGATGATACACAAGCAGGTTATTTTCAAAAGCTTGGCCTGACAGATGTGACTGTGACAGGCTCGTTAAAACTGCCAGCCATTACGACGCGAAAAACAGCCCTTGCCAATCAGCTGGTCAAAGCGGCAAATGGTCGGGCGGTTATCCTTGGTGCCTCAACCCATCAGGGCGAAGAGCGTCAGTTACTTGATATATCAGCGCATCTAGAGGCGCGGGGGGTTGATCATTTCCTTATCATGGCACCGCGCCATCCCATCAGAGGTGATGAGGTCGCAAGCTTACTGCCACAGGCAAAGCGGTTTTCAAAGGGCGAGATGCCATCGGAAAAAGAGACTGTCTATATCCTTGATAGCCTTGGTCAGATGGCAAGCCTATATCAGGCCGCAGATATTGTGTGGCTGGGTGCGACCTTTAGCGGTAAGGGTGGCCATAACCCGCTAGAGGCTGCTGGCTATGGAAAGCCTGTGATCTCTGGTCTATCGCAATTTAAAAACCAATATGAATTTGACCAATTAACAGCCCTTGGCCTTGTCACGCAAATTGTGGATACAAATCAAACGGCACAATTTATAATGGGCTTATATCAAGATAAAGAGATGCGAGATGCCATTGCCAAAAAAGGACGCAGCTACGCCAAAAAGGCACAAAAGCGATCTGATACTGTGGCAAAAACAATCTTTGAGCTTCAAGCAGAGAGGCAAAGATGAAAGCGCCCTTATTTTGGTCTCATAAAGGACTAAGCTCCACATTATTACTGCCATTGGCGGCATTATACTGGTTGTTATCATGGGCAAGGGGCAAGATGACAACACCTTATCGCTCGCACCTGCCTGTGATTTGCATTGGTAATTTGACCTCTGGTGGTACAGGCAAGACACCTGTTAGCGCCTATCTTGCAAGTGCATTGCATGAGGCTGGCAGACGCCCTGTGATATTATCGCGCGGCTATGGCGGTGCGCTGGCTGGCCCTGTGATGGCCTTGCCAACACATAGAGCAGAAGATTGCGGGGATGAGCCGTTATTATTGCGCGAGATTGCGCCTGTTGTGATTGCGCGTAACAGAGCAGATGGTACGAAATTCATTGAGGATACAGGCGATTTTGACATTATTCTGATGGATGATGGCTTGCAAAATCCGCAACTGGTCAAAGATATCTCCATCGCTGTCTTTGATGGTGAAATTGGCGTTCAGAATAACCGGATTTTTCCAGCTGGCCCGATGAGAACTCCGTTGAAAAAGGGGCTTGGCGAGGTTGATTTATGCTTGATGAATGGCGCTGATAAAACAGGTCTGAAAAAAGCTCTGGCTGGCAGGCACATCATAGGTTTTACCCTGCAAGCTGGTGAGATAGTGCCATCGCCTGCCAAAACAAAAGCTGTGGTGGCCTTTGCTGGCATAGGACGGCCGGCGCGATTTTTTGAAACGCTAGAAACCACAGGATATCAGCTTGCTAGCACAAATGCCTTTGGTGATCATCACCCCTATAGCGAGGCGGAGTTAGAGATGCTTGCGGCGCAAGCAAGCGCGCATGATGCACAGCTTGTGACCACTCAAAAAGATTGGGTAAGACTGCCAAAGCCATGGCAGAAAAAGATTGCTTATCTCCCTGTTAGCCTTCATATATCATCAAAGGATCATGACAGCTTAATGCAGGTGATCCAGCAACAGGGCTAGCCATTATGTCACATTTTAAACAGCCATTTTTACGTCGTAAATTTATCGAGTTCTTTATCTGGCCGCTAGAAGGTGTTTTCGTCTTCTTGCTTGTTGGCTTGATGCGTCTACTTCCTGTTTCATTCACCTCTTTTTTATTTGGGAAAATCGTGGGGCTGATTGGCCCTATGACAATCCATCACAAAAGAGCGCGCAAACATATGCAATTTGCTATGCCAGAATTAAGCGCGCAGGAAATAAGCACGATACTTGCCAAAATGTGGGATCATCTGGGGCGCGTTGCTGGCGAATATCCACATATTCATAAGATGTGTAATTCACGATATATGACGGTTCACGGCCTTGAACATATCCAAAATTCTGAAGAAGGTGGCTTTGTGATTGGCGGCCATTTGGGGAATTGGGAATTTTGCACGATGGTCATGAATTATGCTGGCAGACATTATGGCGCTGTGTATCGTAAGTTGAATAACCCATTTTCAAATTGGGTGTTGGATATGCGCAATAAACGCACCACAACCCGCAAGCCAGATTATTATCCAAAAGGTGATGGTGCGGCGCGTGGTATGTTAAATACTTTGCGTGAAAATGGGCTTGTTTGTATCGCCGCTGATCAAAAATATCGTGAAGGTGTCTTAGCGCCTTTTATGGGGCATCCAGCTGATACACCCATCGGTCATATCCGCATCGCACTAAAGAGAAAGACACCGATATATTACATGCGCGCCATTCGCCGCAAAGGTTGTTATTTTGATGTCTATATTGAGCCAGCCATTTATATCCACACAGATGGCAAAGCAACAGATGAGCAGATTGCCCATCATGCCGCACAAATGAATGAGCGTTTATCTGATTTCATCAAAGAAAACCCTGAGCAATGGCTATGGCCACATCGCAAATGGGGTAAGAATATTTAAAAAAGCTCACTTTGGCCGCTATCTTTATCAGATTTAGGGCGCGCTTTTGCCGCTGGCTTTGCAGGCTTCGTCCCTGCATCGCCAATGACAGCTTGCACTGTATCATCTGCAAAAGTAATGGCAATTTTTGCACCATCAGCAAGACCGT